>NZ_JBHWUR010000140.1:0-17616 GCF_042737755.1 Streptomyces sp. NPDC059994 | reverse complement strand
TTGATCGCGATCGGCAGGCCGTGTTCCTGGGCGAAGGCGACGACCTCGTCGGCGCCGGAGACGGGGTCGGGGGTGCCGGCGACCAGCGGGGCGCCGGCGCGCTGGGCGATGTGGCGGGCGGCGACCTTGTCACCGAGGTCGCGGATGGCCTGCGGCGGCGGGCCGATCCAGGTCAGACCGGCGTCGAGGACGGCCTGGGCGAACTCGGCGTTCTCGGACAGGAAGCCGTAGCCCGGGTGGATCGCGTCGGCCCCCGAGTCCTTGGCCGCCTGGAGCACCTTGCCCATGTCCAGATAGCTGGTGGCCGGGGTGTCACCGCCCAGAGCGAACGCCTCGTCGGCCGCGCGGACGTGCAGAGCGTCCCGGTCCGGATCGGCGTAGACGGCTACGCTGGCGATCCCGGCGTCCCGGCAGGCACGGGCGACACGGACAGCGATTTCGCCACGGTTGGCGATGAGCACCTTGCGCACGATGGCTCCCTCCTTGAAAACAAGCTGAGTTTAGGGAAGCCGTACACCGGCCCACGACCCGTCCCCTGTGGTGAGCTTGCCCACACGGAGTGTGATCCGCGGCTCGCTCATGTCGCGAAATCCCTTGTCGCACCACGGTACGCCGGGTCCCTGCCCGGCACATTAGCCTTCTGGTGTGGTCAAGGTCTCTGTCCCGACAGCCAGCGGGCCCCTCACATTCTTTGTGGAGTCCCTACGAATGGCCGAATGATTCTTTGCGCGCGGAAGCGCGAGTGGAAGATCGGGCTCACCGTGTCGACAGGACCCTTGCCCAAGGGTTTACCCTCCCCCAAGCTCTTGAGGAGCAGGGGGGACCCCCATGTAGCGTTCGTGATGTCAGACGTACTACCGGTAACAGGGGCTGGGTGTAAGCAGGGGGTGGTGCGCCGTGGCGCGCAGACCGGTGGCTGTGGTGGCCGCGATCGTTCTTCTGGCCGAAGCCGTCGGCATCGTGCTGATCAACTGGTTCTTCGGGCATGCCGTCCATCAGCAGCACATGTCCCTCGGCGGGGTCGACTCGGACACGATGTCGACCACGACGTACGTCATGGGCGGGGTCTTCGGGTTCTACCTCGGCCTGTGCGGCGTCATCCTGCTGTTTGCCGGTGTACGCGACCGGGCGCCCGGGCGGTTCGGGCGCATCGTGCTCATCACGTGTGCGGTGACGCACGGGGTGCTGGGTGCGTTGACGGTGGGGCTGGTGGGGTGGGTCGCGTTCGCGTTCACGATGGTGGTGCTGGCGCTGGTGGTGCTGGTGCTGCTCATGTATGCGCCGCGCCTGCCGGCGGAGCCGGCTGACGCCCCCTCGGGCGAGGGCACCCCGCCTGAGCCTGCTGCCGCGTGAGCGTTCCGCTGGGAGCGGGGTGCATTTCGGCTGCGGACCGTGCGTGGCTGGTCGCTCCCCCACGTTCTCGGCTTCGCTCGAACAGGGGGGACCCCCATCGCGGCGGAGCCGCACGATGACACAGCTCCGCGCCCCTGGAGGGCGCTGTGCCGCAACGGGAATGCGACAGCTCGGCTCAGTCCCACAAGTCCGTGATCCCGATCCCCAGTTCCGCCAGCAGCTCGCGCAGCAACGGCAGGGACAGGCCGATCACGTTGCCCGGGTCGCCGTCGATGCCGTTCACGAACGGGGCCGAGCGGCCGTCCAGGGTAAACGCGCCCGCCACGTGGAGGGGTTCGCCGCTCGCCACGTACGCGGCGATCTCCGCGTCGCTCGGCTCGCCGAAGCGGACCGTGGTGGACGCCGTGGCCGAGGCGCGGCGGCCGTTCGCCGTGTCGATGACGCAGTGGCCGGTCCGCAGCACTCCGGCGCGGCCGCGCATGGACTTCCAGCGGGCCGTGGCCTCCTCGGCGTCGGCGGGCTTGCCCAGCGCCTCGCCGTCCAGCTCCAGGACCGAGTCGCAGCCGATGAGCAGGGCTCCGGCGGCCTCGGGGCGGGCGGCGACCGCGTCGGCCTTGGCCTCGGCGAGGACCAGGGCGAGTTCGCCGGGTGTGGGGGCGGTGAGGGCGTCCTCGTCGACCCCGCTGACGATGACCTCGGGGGCGAGGCCGGCCTGGCGCAGCAGACCGAGCCGGGCGGGCGAGGCGGAGGCGAGGACGAGGCGGCGTGCGGCGGCAGTCATACGGTCATCGTAGACAGCGCGGGGCGCCACCCGGACGGCGTACGCGTGTGAACGGAGGCGGTGTACGCGTCAGTGGAGGCTGACCACGAACATCCCCAGCATCATGAGCAGCGCCAGCACCAGGCCCGCGCGCCGCATCATCGCCTGGGCGTCGCGCAGTTCCTTGGGCGGCTCGTTCTTCGGGTCGGACCACAGCATGCCTTCGATACTGCGGCCGCCGGGGTCCCGGCGCCTGAGTACCCGTACTCAAGCGCCGGGGGCCCGGGGACTACGCCGGCCAGTATGTGCGCGCCCACGAGCGCGGACCCGGCCGGGGGACCGGGTGACGGGCGATGCGGGCCGGGTCGGACCACTCCTCGGGGGGCAGCGGCGCGCCGGACGACGCGGACGCCGTCGCCGCGGCGCGCGCCCGGACCACCGCCAGTGCGGCGGCCAGCTCCTCCGGAGTGGGGTTGCCCCGTACGACCTTGATCATGACCGCTCCTTCGGGGCCTAGAGGGGGATGTTGCCGTGCTTCTTCGGAGGAAGGCTTTCCCGCTTCGTCCGCAGCTGACGCAGGCCCCGCACGATGTGCGCACGGGTTTCGGACGGCATGATCACGGCGTCCACATAGCCGCGCTCGGCCGCGATGTACGGGTTGAGGAGCGTGTCCTCGTAGTCGGCGATCAGCTCCGCGCGGGTGGCCTCGGCGTCGTCCGCGGCCGCGATCGTGCGGCGGTGCAGGATGTTCACCGCGCCCTGCGCGCCCATCACCGCGATCTGCGCGGTCGGCCAGGCCACGTTGAGGTCGGCGCCCAGGTGCTTGGAGCCCATGACGTCGTACGCGCCGCCGAACGCCTTGCGGGTGATGACCGTGATCAGCGGGACGGTCGCCTCGGCGTACGCGTAGATCAGCTTGGCGCCGCGCCGGATGATGCCGCCGTACTCCTGGTCCACGCCCGGCAGGAAGCCCGGCACGTCCACGAAGGTGATCACGGGCACGTTGAAGGCGTCGCAGGTGCGCACGAAGCGCGCGGCCTTCTCGGAGGCGTTGATGTCCAGGCACCCGGCGAACTGCATCGGCTGGTTGGCGACGATGCCGACCGGGAAGCCCTCGACGCGGCCGAAGCCGGTGATGATGTTCGGCGCGAACAGCGCCTGGGTCTCCAGGAACTCGCCGTCGTCCAGGACGTGCTCGATGGCCGTGTGCATGTCGTACGGCTGGTTCGCGGAGTCCGGGATGAGCGTGTCCAGCTCCCGGTCGGAGTCCGAGGCCTCCAGGTCGGCCTCCTCGGGGAAGGCCGGGGGCTCGCTCAGGTTGTTCGAAGGCAGGTACGAGAGCAGGGACTTGACGTACTCGATGGCGTCCTTCTCGTCGCCCGCCATGTGGTGCGCCACACCCGAGGTGGTGTTGTGGGTGCGCGCGCCGCCCAGCTCCTCGAAGCCGACGTCCTCGCCGGTGACGGTCTTGATGACGTCCGGGCCGGTGATGAACATGTGCGAGGTCTGGTCGACCATCACCGTGAAGTCGGTGATGGCGGGGGAGTAGACCGCGCCGCCCGCGCAGGGGCCGACGATGAGGGAGATCTGCGGGACCACGCCCGAGGCGTGCACATTGCGGCGGAAGATCTCGGCGAACAGGCCGAGCGCGACCACGCCCTCCTGGATGCGGGCGCCGCCGCCGTCGTTGATGCCGATGACCGGGCAGCCGGTCTTCAGCGCGAAGTCCATGACCTTGACGATCTTCTCGCCGTAGACCTCGCCGAGCGAGCCGCCGAAGATGGTGAAGTCCTGGGAGTAGACGCAGACCGGGCGCCCGTCGACCGTGCCGTAACCGGTGACGACACCGTCTCCGTAGGGGCGGTTCTTCTCGATCCCGAAGTTGGTCGAGCGGTGCCGGGCGAACTCGTCGAGCTCGACGAACGACCCCTCGTCGAGGAGCAGGTCGACCCGCTCACGGGCGGTCAACTTGCCCTTGGCGTGCTGCTTTTCCACAGCGCGCTCGGAGCCGGCGTGCGTTGCCTCCCCGATGCGGCGCTGCAGATCCGCGAGCTTGCCCGCGGTCGTGTGGATGTCAGTCACTTCTTGCTGCTCCGGCTCGGACATCGGGATGCGGCTCCCTGCCTGGTCACGGGTTCGGCTGGCTACTGACTCGTAGGGTAGTGGCGCGGATACCGTTCGGCAGTGCGTCGTTTGCCACACCGGGGTGCGCTTGCGCCCGCGCGCCTAACCTGGCTCGTATGACGCCCCAGGACGCATCCGAAAGCCGCTGGTCCGACCTCGACCGGCCTCCTCTGAACGCCTCCGCCCTGCGCCACGCCCTGGTGCGGCCGGGCGCCCTGTGGACCTCCCTGGACGTGGTCCAGGCGACGGGCTCGACCAACTCCGACCTGACCGCCCGCGCGAAAGAGCTCCCCGAGGGCGCGGTCCTGGTGGCCGAGGAGCAGACCGCCGGGCGCGGCCGCCTCGACCGCAGCTGGTCGGCGCCGCCGCGCTCGGGCCTCTTCTTCTCCGTGCTGCTGCGGCCCGGCCCGGGCGTCCCGGTGGACCGCTGGGGCTGGCTCCCGCTGCTCGCCGGGGTGGCGGTCGCCACCGGTCTGTCCCGCGCCGCGGGCGTCGACACGGCCCTGAAGTGGCCCAACGACCTGCTGGTCAAGGTCGGCGGCGAGGAGCGCAAGGCGGGCGGGATCCTGGCCGAGCGGGCGGGCGAGGACGCGGTGGTGGTCGGCATCGGCCTCAACGTCACCCTGCGCGCCGACGAGCTGCCGGTGCCCGGCGCCGGGTCGCTGGCGCTGGCGGACGCGATCTCGACCGACCGCGAGACGCTGCTGCGGGCCGTGCTGCGCTCCCTGGAGCAGTGGTACGTGGACTGGCGCGAGGCGGGCGGCGACCCGGCGGCGTCCCGGCTCCAGGAGACGTACGCGGCGGGCTGCGCCACCCTCGGCCGGGCCGTGCGCGCCGAGCTCCCGGGCGACCGCGCCCTGACCGGCGAGGCGGTCGCGGTGGACGCGGACGGGCGCCTGGTGCTCGCCACGGAGGAGGGCGGGCGCGAGGCGGTGGCGGCGGGCGACATCGTCCACCTGCGCCCGGCGGCGGGCTGAGCCCCCTCGTTTGGCCTCGGAGTCACCTCCGAGCGACAAGGCAAAGCGACAGGGCAACGGGTGCGAGGACGTGAGCTACGGCACACCTGCCGTATCGTGGAGCCCGATCCAGCGACAGATCGGCAGGTAAGTGCGCAGGGAACGGGCAGGAGGCGGCTGGTGACCGTCGACGACACGCAGTCCGGTGAGGGTGCCGGCCCCCCTTCGGAGCCGGCGCCCTCCGCGTACCCAACCCCGCACCACGTCGTGGACCACACCGCCGAGCCCACCGCCGATCCGCTCGCCATCCGCCTGGAGCAGCTGATCCTGGGCGCGGACCGCCGGTACACGCCGTTCCAGGCGGCCCGGACCGCCGGGGTCTCCATGGAGCTGGCCTCGCGGTTCTGGCGGGCCATGGGGTTCGCGGACATCGGGCAGGCCAAGGCGCTCACCGAGGCCGACGTGCTGGCGCTGCGCCGGCTCGCCGGTCTGGTCGAGGCGGGGCTGCTCAGCGAGCCCATGGCGGTCCAGGTGGCCCGCTCCACCGGGCAGACCACCGCCCGGCTGGCCGAATGGCAGATCGATTCCTTCCTGGAGGGCCTGACCGAGCCGCCCGAGCCCGGTATGACCCGTACGGAGGTCACGTACCCGCTGGTGGAGCTGCTCCTGCCGGAGCTGGAGGAGTTCCTCGTCTATGTGTGGCGGCGCCAGCTGGCCGCCGCCACCGGGCGCGTGGTGCAGGCCGCCGACGACGAGGAGATGGTCGACCGGCGGCTCGCGGTCGGCTTCGCGGACCTCGTCGGGTTCACGCGGCTCACCCGGCGCCTGGAGGAGGAGGAGCTGGGCGAGCTCGTCGAGGCCTTCGAGACGACCGCCGCCGACCTGGTCGCCGCGCACGGCGGCCGCCTCATCAAGACCCTCGGCGACGAGGTCCTCTTCGCCGCCGACGACGCCGGGACCGCCGCCGAGATATCGCTCCGGCTCATCGAGACGATGGGCCATGACGAGACGATGCCGGCGCTGCGCGTGGGCATCGCCTTCGGCACGGTCACCACCCGGATGGGCGATGTCTTCGGCACGACCGTGAACCTGGCCAGCCGGCTCACCTCGATAGCGCCCAAGGACTCGGTCCTGGTGGACGGCGCGTTCGCGGAGGAGGTGGCGCGTACGGGCGACGCGCCGGTGTCGGAGACGCAGGCCGCGGAGGAGGCCGCGAAGGCGGAGAAGGAGGGCGAGGAGCCCCCCAAGTACCGCTTCGCGCTCCAGCCGATGTGGCAGCGCCCGGTGCGCGGCCTGGGCGTGGTCGAGCCCTGGATGCTGCACCGTCGGGGTGTGTGAGCGCTCCGCGGGTGCGTGGCGCTTCGTCCGCGAGCCGTCCTGGGCTGGTCGCGCGGTTCCCCGCACCCCTTCCGGGGCGCTGACGCGCCCGCCTAGGATCTCCCGACGTAACGTTCGTTAACGTCGTCGGGAGGGTCTCATGGGCACGGATGAGCAGCGGTACGGGGAGTTCGTGGGCGTACGGCGGCACGGGCACGTCGCCGAGCTGGTCCTGGACCGGCCCAAGGCCATGAACGCCGTCTCCACCGAGATGGCCCGCTCGATCGCCGCCGCCTGCGACGCGCTCGCCGCCGACCCCTCGGCGCGGGCGGTCGTGGTGACCTCCACGCACGAGCGGGCCTTCTGCGTGGGCGCTGACCTCAAGGAGCGCAACTCCTTCACCGACGCCGAGCTGGTACGCCAGCGCCCCACCGCGCGGGCCTGCTACACCGGCGTCCTGGAGCTGCCCATGCCGACCGTGGCCGCCGTGCACGGCTTCGCGCTCGGCGGCGGGTTCGAGCTGGCGCTCGCCTGCGACCTGATCGTGGCGGACGCGACGGCGGTCGTCGGCCTGCCGGAGGTGTCGGTCGGCGTGATCCCCGGCGGCGGCGGTACGCAGCTGCTGCCCCGGCGCGTGGGCGCGGCCCGGGCGGCCGAACTGGTCTTCACCGCGCGGCGGGTGGAGGCGCCGGAGGCGGGCGAGCTGGGCCTGGTCGACGTGCTGGTGGGCGCGGGCGAGGACCGTACGGAGGCGCTGGCGCTGGCCGGGCGGATCGCGGCGAACTCGCCGGTCGGGCTGCGCGCGGCCAAGCGGGCGATGCGGCTGGGGCACGGGCTCGACCTGCGCGCGGGCCTGGAGGTCGAGGACGCGGCGTGGCGGTCGGTGGCGTTCTCGGGGGACCGGGCGGAGGGCGTCGCGGCGTTCAACGAGAAGCGGAAGCCGCAGTGGCCGGGCGAGTGAGCTGATCTTGTAGTCGGCCCAGGCCCGGCCAACTGATCAAAATTGGGCAAACCTCCCTAAACTGGAGGGATGCGCGGTGAGGGCGAGGGTGTCGGCGGGACCGAGGACGTACGGCTGCGGGCCGTGGTGTCGCTGGCGCAGGCCATGGCGGCGGCCCACACCCCGCGCGAGTCCTGGCGGGCGGCGGCGCTCGGCGCGCGGGACGCGCTCGCCGGGAACTTCGCCGCGCTCTCCACGTGGGAGCGGGAGCTCGGGCGGCTGCGGGTCCTGGTGAACGCGGGCGAACGGGCCGAGGGGGAGGAGGAGTTCCCCGAGGACGAGACGTATCCGGTGCACCAGTTCCCCGAGATCACCGAGTTCCTGCACGAGCGGTGGGCCGGCGGGGGCGAGCCCAATGCCTGGGTGGAGACGGCGGCGGGGCCCGGCGACGCGGCGGGCTACTGCCACGAGCGGGTCACCGCGCTGCGGCGGCGCGGGCGCGGCTGCTGTGTGGTCGCGCCGATCGTGCTGCACGGGCGGGCGTGGGGTGAGCTGTACGTGGCCCGGCCGGTGGGCGCGCCCCTCTTCGACGCGTCCGACGCGGACTTCGCGACCGTCCTGGCGTCGGTGGCGGCGGCCGGGATCGCCCAGACCGAACGCCTGGAGGAGGTCCGCCGCCTCGCCTTCACCGACCCGCTGACGGGCCTGGCCAACCGCAGGGCGGTGGACGTACGCCTGGATGAGGCGGTCGAGAGCCACCGCAGGGACGGCTCGGTGGTGAGCCTGGTGGTGTGCGACCTGAATGGTCTCAAGCGGGTCAACGACACCCGGGGTCACGCCGTCGGCGACCGGCTCCTTGAGCGCTTCGGCTCGGTGCTCTCCCTCTGCGGCGCGAAGCTCCCGGGGGCGCTGGCGGCACGCCTGGGCGGCGACGAGTTCTGCCTGCTCGCGGTGGGCCCGCCGCCGGACGAGGTGGTCGGGGTCGCGTCTGAACTGTGCCTGCGTGCGGGCGAGTTGGAGCTGGGCGAGGGCGTCGCGTGCGGGGTGGCCTCCACGGGCGACCCCATCGGCCCGGTCCGCTCGGCCCGCCGCCTGTTCCGCCTCGCGGACGCGGCCCAGTACCGGGCGAAGGCGGCCCGCTCGACGACGCCGGTGGTGGCGGGGCGGGACGGCGCGGTGATCCAACTCGCGGATACGCCACAGCCGGAGCGGGCGGAACGGAGGCGATTCCGGGGGAGGGGGTAGGGGGGCGGGCGCTTTGTCCGCGGGCTGTGGGTGGCTGGTCGCGCAGTTCCCCGCGGGGCCCTTCGGGGGTGCGGGGTTCGTCTGCGGGTTCGGTGGGGGCTGGTCGCGCAGTTCCCCGCGCCCCTTTTTGGCCCGGTGTTCGTCTGCGGGCTGTGTGTGGCTGGTCACGCAGTTCCCCGTGCCCCTTTGTTGCGGCCCGGTGTTCGTCTGCGGGCTGTGTGTGGCTGGTCGCGCAGTTCCCCGCGTCCCTTGAGGCGGCACGGGGCCCGGCCGCATTCAGTCCTCCGGGATGAGGGGTGTGGCCTGAACTACCAGCCCCTCCGGCGTTGGGGGCCTGCATGTTCAGCCCCTCCGGCGTTGGGGGCCTGCATATTCAGCCCCTCCGGCGTTTGAGGAGCGGGGTCCGGGGCGGAGCCCCGAGGGGGGCGGGGGCGCAGCCCCGGCGGGGGTGCTGGGGGCGCAGCCCCCGTGAGCGGGGTGCAGGGGCCGCAGGTCCCGCAACGGGGTCCGGGGGCGCAGCCCCCGGGGAACCCACCTCCACCCCCACCCACCCC
The DNA here is from genome assembly GCF_042737755.1 of Streptomyces sp. NPDC059994. NCBI lineage: Bacteria > Bacillati > Actinomycetota > Actinomycetes > Kitasatosporales > Streptomycetaceae > Streptomyces > Streptomyces sp. NPDC059994. The sequence goes on along the minus strand of NZ_JBHWUR010000140.1, from coordinate 8,367 downwards.
CGGAGGGTTCAGGGAAGGGGCGGGGTGGGGGAATGCAACGGTAAGGACCCACCCCGCACTCCACTAGTGACACGCGCCGATTCAATCCGTACGCTGCTGAATATGGATATGCACACTGTCGTGGTGGGGACGTCCGGGACGACCCCGGAGGACGTCGTCGCCGTTGCCCGTCAGGGCGCCCGGGTCGAGCTGTCGGCCGAAGCGCTCGACGCCCTTGCCAGGGCCCGCGCGATCGTCGACGCGCTGGCCGCCAAGCCGGAGCCCGTGTACGGCGTCTCCACCGGCTTCGGCGCCCTCGCCAGCCGGCACATCAGCCCGGACCTGCGCGCCCAGCTCCAGCGCAACATCGTGCGCTCACACGCCGCGGGCATGGGCCCGCGCGTGGAGCGCGAGGTCGTACGCGCGCTGATGTTCCTGCGGCTCAAGACCGTCGCCTCCGGCCACACCGGCGTACGCCCCTCCGTGGCGCAGACGATGGCGGACATCCTGAACGCCGGCATCACCCCGGTCGTCCACGAGTACGGCTCGCTCGGCTGCTCCGGCGACCTCGCGCCGCTCTCGCACTGTGCCCTGACCCTGATGGGCGAGGGCGACGCCGAGGGCCCCGACGGTGTCGTACGGCCTGCGGGTGAGCTGCTCGCCGAGGCCGGCATCGAGCCCGTCGAGCTGCGCGAGAAGGAGGGCCTGGCCCTCCTCAACGGCACCGACGGCATGCTCGGCATGCTGATCATGGCCCTCGCGGACCTCAAGAAGCTCTACACCTCCGCCGACATCACCGCGGCCCTCTCGCTGGAGGCGCTGCTCGGCACGGCCAAGGTGCTCGCGCCCGAGCTGCACGCCATCCGCCCGCACCCCGGCCAGGGCGCCTCCGCCGCCAACATGCTGGCCGTGCTGAAGGGTTCGGGCCTGACCGGGCACTTCCAGCAGGACGAGGCCCCGCGCGTCCAGGACGCGTACTCGGTGCGCTGCGCCCCCCAGGTGGCCGGCGCGGGCCGCGACACCATGGCGTACGCCCTCACCGTCGCCGAGCGCGAGCTCGCCTCGGCCGTGGACAACCCGGTCGTCCTGCCGGACGGGCGCGTGGAGTCCAACGGCAACTTCCACGGCGCCCCGGTCGCCTATGTCCTGGACTTCCTGGCGATCGCCGCCGCCGACCTCGGCTCCATCGCCGAGCGCCGCACCGACCGTCTGCTCGACAAGAACCGCTCGCACGGCCTGCCGCCGTTCCTCGCGGACGACGCCGGTGTCGACTCCGGTCTGATGATCGCCCAGTACACGCAGGCGGCCCTGGTCAGCGAGATGAAGCGGCTGGCCGTGCCCGCCTCCGCCGACTCCATCCCGTCCTCGGCGATGCAGGAGGACCACGTCTCCATGGGCTGGTCGGCCGCCCGCAAGCTGCGCACCGCGATCGACAACCTGACCCGGATCATCGCCGTCGAGATGTACGCGGCGACCCGGGGCATCGAGCTGCGCCACGGCCTCACCCCCGCGCCCGCCTCCCAGGCCGCCATCAAGGCCGCCCGCGAGGCCGGCGTCGGCGGCCCCGGCCCGGACCGCTTCCTCGCCCCCGACCTGGCCGCCGCCGACGCGTTCGTGCGCAGCGGGCAGCTGGTCGCGGCGGTGGAGCCGGTGACCGGCCCGCTGGCCTGATCCACACGCGGTACGCGAAGGGGCGCCCGGGAACTTCCCGGGCGCCCCGACTCGTTACACGTACCGCGTACGTCAGTACTGCTGCCGCGCCCGTCGCACCGAGAAGGCGACGAACCCGGCGCCCAGGCCCAGGAAGAGCGTGCCGCCGAACAGGTACGGGGACGTGTCCACGGTGCCCGTGTCGGCGAGGGCGAGATCCGCCTGTGTGCCCGGAGCGGCGGCCGTCGAACGGGCCGGGGCCGACGATGGCTTCCCGTCCGTGGCGTTGGCTGACGGGACGAACCACAGAGCGCAGAGCAGTGAACCCGCCGCGGTGGCGGTGAGCAGAGGCCGGCGAGCGACGGACACCTGGTCGATCCCCCTTGTGGATACGGCGAATTGGTGGGTGTGTGCCGATGCTAGTGAAAGCAGCGGGTCGCAGGAAAGTCGCGGAGGTCCCGAGCCCTACGCTCCGACGCATGACGACAGAAGAGACACCACGCTATGTCCGGCTCCGGGTGGATTTGGTACTGGAGATCGACGACTCGGAGGCGCTGACCGGCGCGGCCCTGGAGCGCATCGCGGCGGACGAGCTCCTTCCGGACCAGGAACGCGCGCATGCCCAGTCCGCTGTACGGGAAGACGAGGCGGAGGCCCTGGCGTATCTGGTCGACCCCTTCGACCTGGTCGCCGAGGTGCCGGGGGTCGAGCTCGCGCAGGCCTCCTGGAGCAGCGAGGAGGTCGAGTACGACCCCGACGACGAGGACTGGGACCTCGACGAGGAAGATGAGAGCGACGAGGAGGACGGAGACGACGGCCCGAGGCCGTGACGTCCTTGGAGCCACGGGGCCGGTTTGTCCGGCCCGGGTGGTGTTTCCCACACCTCCTCCGCAAAAGGAACCACAGCCTCAGTGGCTATGTTGTTCAGTCGATGGCTTGGGGGAGACCGGCAACGATGGAGATACGTGTGATAACGGAGAGTAAGCGGCGCAAGGGTCTCGTGGCCGCGTCCGCGGTGCTCGGCGGCGTACTGCTGCTGTCGGCCTGCAACGACGACGGCGGCAAGGACAAGGGTGCCGACGCCTCGAAGTCGTCGCAGTCCGAGGTCGACAAGGCGGCCGAGAAGGACACCTCCGACGCGAAGATCACCATCACGCCCAAGAACGGCGCCGACAACGTCGGCATCAACAACGACACCAAGGTCTCCGTCGCCGACGGCAAGCTGACCTCGGTCGTCATGACGTCCGCCGAGGGCACGCCGGTCGCGGGCAAGATATCCGCGGACGGGCTCAGCTGGGTGCCGGACAAGCAGCTGAAGCGCTCCGCCAAGTACAAGATCACGGCGACCGCGCAGGACGCTAAGGGCCGCGAGGCGCACGAGAACGCCTCGTTCGCGACCGTCTCGCCCTCCAACAGCTTCATCGGCAACTTCACGCCGGAGTCCGGCTCCACGGTCGGCGTGGGCATGCCCGTGTCGGTGACCTTCGACAAGGCGATCACCAACAAGAAGGACGTCCAGTCCCACATCACGGTGAACTCCAGCAGCGGCCAGGAGGTCGTCGGGCACTGGTTCGGCGCGCAGCGCCTGGACTTCCGCCCGCAGGACTACTGGAAGTCCGGCTCGACCGTCACCATGAAGCTCGACCTGGACGGCGTCGAGGCCAAGCCCGGCGTCACCGGCGTCCAGGAGAAGACGGTCACCTTCAAGATCGGCCGCAACCAGGTCTCCACGGTCGACGCCCAGACCCACCAGATGACCGTCACGCAGGACGGCCGGACCGTCAAGACGATCCCGATCTCGGCGGGCGCGCCCGACCACAAGACGTACAACGGCACCATGGTGATCTCCGAGAAGTTCAAGGAGACCCGGATGGACGGCGCCACCGTCGGCTTCAAGGACGGCGACGGCAAGGGCGAGTACGACATCAAGGACGTCCCGCACGCGATGCGGCTCTCCGCCTCCGGCACGTTCATCCACGGCAACTACTGGGGCGCCAAGTCCATCTTCGGCAGCGCCAACACCAGCCACGGCTGCGTCGGCCTCTCCGACACCAAGGGCGCGGGCGACGCGGGCACCGCGGGTGCCTGGTTCTACGAGCACTCCATCGTCGGTGACGTGGTCGTCGTCAAGAACACCGGCGACAAGACCATCTCGCCCGACAACGGCTTCAGCGACTGGAACGTCAGCTGGGCGGCGTGGAAGGCGGGCTCCGCGGTCTGATCCCGCCCCCTACGACAGCAGCGGCCGCGCCGGGTCCTCGGGCGCGGCCGTTCGCGTTCCCGTGTCACCGGTACGCGTTCTCATGGCGCTCTCATCGTGGCCTTAACCCACCATCACCGCGCCCGTCTAGCTTCGCGCCATGTTCTTCACCTATCTCCGGCGCGAGCTGCGCCGCCGCAGAAAGGCGGCGCTGGTCGTCGCCTCGGGGCTGGCCCTGGGTATCGCGCTGGTCATCGTGGTCAGCTCGGTGTCGACCGGGATGACCCGGGCGCAGGGCAAGGTCCTGCAGTCGCTGTACGGGCTGGGCACCGACATGACGGTCACCAAGGCCGCGGCCCCGCCCGGCGGTTCCGACGAGGGCCGGCCCCGCTTCAGGTTCGACGCCAAGGGCAGCGGGGACAGCGCCGCCCAGTCCAGCGACCGGGTGATGGTGCAGGGCTTCCAGACCCTCGCGTCGTCCACCGTCGACCAGGTCGGCAGGCAGAGCGGGGTGGCGGACGCGGTCGGCGGGCTGAACCTGACCGTACTGAAGGTCAACGGCCAGTTCACCCGCGGCGAGTTCAAGCAGTTCCGGCAGGAGCAGCGCGCCAAGGGCGGCGGCGGGAGCGGCGGCGGGAGCGGCGCCCCGCAGGGCGAGGTGCAGGGCGGCGGCGCGTCCTTCGACGTCAACTCCTTCACGGTGTACGGCACGGACGTCACCAAGCAGCAGCTCGGCCCGCTCACCTCCTCCAGGATCACCTCCGGGCGCACCTTCCGTACCGACGAGAGCGCCGCCAAGGTCGCGGTCCTCGACAGCGCGTACGCCAAGGAGAAGAAGCTGGCGACCGGCGGCAGCATCACCGTCTCCAGCACCAAGTACACGGTCATCGGGGTCGCCACGGCCGACAGCGGGAACGCCGCCGCCAACGTCTATCTGCCGCTCGCGCAGGCGCAGACGCTCGCCGGCGCCAAGGACGAGATCACCACGGTCTACGTCAAGGCCGCCGACTCGCAGCGGATCGCCGGAGTGAAGTCCGCCATCCAGAAGAACGTCTCCGGGACCACCGTGACCACCTCGGCCGACCTCGCCGACACCGTCTCCGGCTCCCTCTCCACCGCCGCCGACCTCGCCTCCAACGTCGGCAAGTGGCTCTCCATCGCCGTCCTGGCCGCCGCCTTCCTGGTGGCAGGACTGCTCACCTCGTCGGCGGTCAGCCGCCGGGTGCGGGAGTTCGGCACGCTCAAGGCGCTCGGCTGGAAGAGCGGCCGGGTCACCCGCCAGGTCGTTGGAGAAGCCCTGGTCAACGGGCTGATGGGAGGCGTGCTCGGCATCGGTCTCGGCCTCGCGGGCGCCTACGCCGTCACCGCGGTCAGCCCCACGCTCACCGCCAGGCTCGGCGGCGGGGGCGGCAATGGCGGCGGGGCAGGCGGGGGCTTCGGCGGGGGCGGGGGCGGCGGCGGCTTCGGGCGGCGCACCGCGGCCAAGGCCGTCGACATCGCGCTCACCGCGCCGGTCTCCGTCACCACCATCGGCCTCGCCGTGGCCCTGGCCGTCGCGGGCGGTCTCGTCGCGGGCGGCTTCGGCGGCTGGCGCGCCTCCCGGCTGCGCCCGGCCGACGCCCTGCGCCGCGTCGAATAGCCGCCGCGCACCGCTCACTCACGTACGTACGAAAGGAACCGACCCCGAGTCATGTATGAACTCAGCGGCGTCACCAAGCGGTACCGGCGGGGCAAGGACACCATCGACGCGCTCGACGGAGTCGATCTGACCATCGAGGACGGCGGCCGCCTGGTCATCCAGGGCCCCACCGGCGGCGGCAAGTCCACCCTGCTCCAGATGCTCGGCGGGCTCGATCGGCCCACCGCGGGCAGCGTCGTCCTGGACGGCGTCGACCTGGCGAGCCTGCCCGAGGCGCGGCTCACCAAGGTGCGGGCCGAGTCCATCGGCTTCGTCTTCCAGAGCTTCAACCTGATCCCGACGCTCACCGCCCAGGAGAACGTCGAGACCGCCCTCGTCCCGCTCGGCCTCAAGGCCGCCGACCGGCGCGAGCGCGCCGCCGAGGCGCTGGCCTCGGTGGGCCTGGGCGAGCGCCTCGCCCATCTGCCCGGCGAGATGTCCGGCGGCCAGCAGCAGCGGGTCGCCATCGCCCGCGCGGTCGTCAAGCGCCCCAAGGTCCTGCTCGCCGACGAGCCCACCGGCAACCTCGACGAGGGCATGCGCGACGAGATCATGGAGGTGCTCGAAGGCCTGTGGAAGGAGCACGGTCTGACCTTCGTCATGGTCACCCACGACACCGCCCTGGCCCGCCGCGCCCCGCGCATCGCCGTCATCCGCAGGGGGAAGGTGACGATCACCGAGAACGCGTCGGCGGCGTGATCACACCGGTCGTGACGATCACTGGGAGCGCGTCGGCGGTGTGACGGGAGCCGGGCGGCCGCCGGGACCGGAGGACTCCGGATCCGGCGCGGCCGCCCAGCTCGCGAGCAGCCGCAGCGAGTCCGCCGAGGGCGAGCCCGGCTCCGCGTAGTACGTCACAAGCGACAGATCGTGCTCCTCGGGCAGCTTCAGCGTCTCGTACGACAGCGTCAGCTCGCCCACCACCGGGTGGTGGAGCCGCTTGGTGCCGTGGCCCTTCTGGCGGACGGTGTGGGCGGCCCACAGCGTACGGAACTCGTCGCTCTTGACCGACAGCTCGCCCACCAGGGCCGTGAGCAGCGGGTCGTCCGGGTAGCAGCCCGCGCACAGCCGCAGCACGCCCACCACCTCGGCCGCCTTGTCCTGCCAGTCGATGTACCGCTCGCGGGCGGTCGGGTCGAGGAAGACATGGCGGGCGAAGTTCCGCTCCTCCGCCGGGAGTCCGACGAAGTCGCCGATCAGGGCGGCGGCCATCCGGTTCCAGGCCAGCAGGTCGAGCCGGCGGCCCAGGACGTACGCCGGGACCGCCTCCATCGAGTCGATCAGATGGAGCAGCTGCGGCCGCACCGCCGCCTGCCGCCCGGCCCCGGCCTTCTTCTTCTTGGCCGCCGTCGGCTTGGCCAGGTGGGTGAGGTGCTGCTGCTCGACGTCGGTCAGCCGCAGCGCCCGGGCGATCGCGTCGAGCACCTCGACCGACACGTTCTGCCCGTTCCCCTGCTCCAGACGCGTGTAGTACGCGACCGACACCCCGGCCAGCTGGGCCAGCTCCTCCCGGCGCAGCCCCGGCACCCGGCGGTGCCGCCCGAAGTCGGGCAGGCCCACGTCCCCGGGCTTGAGCCGGGCCCGGCGGGAGCGGAGGAATTCACTGAGTTCGGCACGCTGGTCCATGACATCCCAGTATCCCCAGTCCTCGCCGTCGTACGACCATGAGCCTGACCCTGTCAGTAGTACGCACAGCAGGCGTACGCACGGCGGACGTACGAAGACCAGGGGGCTGGGTGGCGGGCGGCGGCTGCGGCACTGTGGACGGCGTACCCGAGAATCCCGAGGAGTCAAGGCAATGACCAAGGCAATGACCACCGTCGCCGCCTACGCCGCCCCCGCCGCCAAGGCCCCGCTGGAGCGCACCACCATCGAGCGCCGCGCCGTCGGCACACACGACATCCTGATCGACATCAAGTACGCCGGCATCTGCCACTCCGACATCCACCAGGCCCGCGAGGGCTGGGGCGAGGCCATCTTCCCGATGGTCCCGGGCCACGAGATCGCCGGTGTCGTCACCGAGGTCGGCCCCGGCGTCACCAAGTACTCCGTCGGCGACCGGGTCGGCGTCGGCTGCTTCGTCGACTCCTGCGGCGAGTGCGCGCAGTGCGTGGCCGGGCAGGAGCAGTTCTGCGCCCAGGCCGTCGGCACGTACAACGCCGTCGGCCGGGACGGCGAGCCCACCTACGGCGGCTACTCCACCCACGTGGTCGTCTCCGAGCGCTTCGCGGTCCGCATCCCCGACGCCCTTTCCCTCGACGTGGCGGCGCCGCTGCTCTGCGCCGGGATCACCCTCTACTCGCCGCTCAAGCGCTGGCAGGCGGGCCCCGGCAAGAAGGTCGCGATCCTGGGCCTCGGCGGCCTCGGCCACATGGGCGTCAAGATCGCGCACGCGCTCGGCGCCGAGGTGACCGTGCTCAGCCAGACGCTGCGCAAGCAGGAGGACGGCCTGAAGCTGGGCGCCGACCACTTCCACGCCACCAGCGACCCGAAGACCTTCGAGCAGCTCGCGGGCTCCCTCGACCTGATCGTCTCGACGGTCTCGGCCCCGCTGGACCTCGGCGCCTACCTCGGCCTCCTGAAGCCGGGCGGCGCCCTGGTGAACGTCGGCGCCCCCGAGGAGCCCAACGCGCTCAACATGTTCGGCCTCATCGGCGGCAACAAGATCCTGGCCGGCTCGATGATCGGCGGCATCGCGGAGACCCAGGAAATGCTGGACTTCTGCGCCGAGCACGGCCTGGGCTCGGAGATCGAGCTGATCCGCGCGGACCAGGTGAACGAGGCGTACGAGCGGGTGCTGGCGAGCGATGTGCGGTACCGGTTCGTGATCGACACGGCGACGATCTGATCTGAGGGGCGG
>NZ_JBHWUR010000139.1:5578-17994 GCF_042737755.1 Streptomyces sp. NPDC059994 | reverse complement strand
CGCACCCGCACACGCTCAGCCACGAGCCCATTGTGAACGCCAACCACCACTCAGCAATAGCATGTTGGGGCAAACGTTGCCTGATGCGGCACTAGGTGCTGGTCGAGGTCACGGAGCGAGATGCCCCGGGCGGCCCCTGCTTCGGTGACAGCCTGGAGGGCTTCCGCCTGGTGGAGTTCAGCCAGCGAAGCGGTCAGGGCAGTGATCACGCGATCCAAGGCGGCCTGCCGCAATTCAGCTCGCTCACGGTCTCGGGTGCCAGTCATAGTCCCTCGGGGCGGCGGATAGTGGTCCGACGGGCAGCCGGCAGCGGTCGGACCGGTGCATCATCCGCAGTTTTGCGGATCTCCTCGTTCACGACCTGGACCTCGATGAGGTCGCCGGGCTGGCAGTCGAGGATGTCGCAGAGCGCTGCGAGGGTGTCCATCGACAGCCTCTGCGGAGGCTGGGTGACCAGGCGGAAGACCTGTTCGCGGGAGAGGGTGATGCCTCGTTCGGCGAGCGGCCCGACCAAATCGGTGGTCTGGAACATCTGCCGTGTGGCCATGATCTGCCGCAAGTGCCAGCGGTAGCCCATCTTCTTGATCACGTCTCGTCGTCCTCCCAGAGCTCGGCGTGCCGTTCCTTCAACATCCGCTGGAGCAGCCGGTTGCGGTACTCGTCCGAGACGCCGGTGTAGATCGCGGTGGTGCTGGCGTAGGCGTGGCCGACCTGGTCCTGGACGAACCGCTCGGGGTAGCCGAACTCGACGAGGTGCGTGACGTAGCTGTGCCGGAGTCCGTGCAAGTCGAGTTCTTCGGGCAGGTCCGCCGCCTTTCGGGCGGTCTCGAAAGCTTCGTCCAGGCGGCGGGCGGACATTCGGCCGCGGCGTTCGGTGATCCAGAGCGCGGGGTGTTTTCCCGGGGTGAAGGCCGGGCGGACTTCTTCCAGGTACTGGTCGAGGAGGTCGGCGATCCAGTCCAGTTCGGGGACGGTCAAGACGGTGCGTCGTTTGGGCGGGCCGCCCTTGGACGCCTTTCCGTAACGGACGAACAGGCCACCGAACCGGCCGTACTGCGGCATCTTTGGGTTCCGCCGCAGGTCTGCCAGGTCGAGACCGCATGCTTCCTGGCGGCGCAGTCCGTAGGCGTAGACGGTCTTGAGGAGGATGGCGTCCCGAAGGGCGGCGAGGGATCCCTTGCGGCGCCGGGCCCGGATCTCGTCGACCCGTGCGTCGGCCGCATCGAACAGGGCCTGGACCTCGTCGTAGGTCAGTGGGCGTCGGCCGGCATCGCCCTCGTACTCACTGCTGTGGGTAACCGTGTTCCACTCATGCAGGATCTGCGCGGGTGCCTGACCGAACCGGTCCAGGCAGCGCAGCGGCCATCCGTAGCGTGCATCAGTGACGTACTCGCAGAACATCCGCAGGGCGTTCTGATAGTTCCGCCCGGTGGAGACGGCGAACTTCTTCCGCCGCGACCTCAAATGGTCGACGAACGCCTCGACCTCGGCGGACTCCCACTGCCAGGGATACTGGTTGGTGAACTCGGCGAACCTCCGCACCACCGACAGCCGCGGCTTGATCGTCCCGTCCTCGTCCAGGAAACGCGTCCTCTGCTGCCGGGCCCAGCCGTCCAGCATCGCCTCGAAGACGGCCGGCTCCGGTTCCAGATGCACGACCCCGTCGGCCAGCACCAAGTGCGCGGCGCCAGGCAGATCCACCCCTCGACTCACGATGCATCTAACGCAACATCGTTGAATTGGTTACGCCGATGCCCCTGACCAGCAGAAACGGGATGGCCGCCCGGGCGTAGGCCCGGGCGGCCAGGCGTCACTTCTTCTTGCTGGACTTCGTCTGCGACAGGGCACTGGCCGCCACGGACTTCTGCGCCGGGGTCGACTTCGGGTTGTTCAGCTGCTTGCTGGCCTTCGCAGCGACCTTCTTGCTGGTCTCACGCTTATTTGCCATGTCCATCATCCTTTGCTGGTTGTCGATTGCTTTTGCATCGCAGCCCAGGACGTGATGTCATGCAGGTCCTTACACGCACAGGACACCACGTTCCTGAGTGCAACGAACGCCCGGTCTCTCATGAGGCTGGGCGTTCGTCATTCCGGGAGCTAGCGCCACCGGAACGATCTTGTTGCGCTTGTTCAGCGCGGTGCGTGTTCTCCAGCCGCAGCTGCGAGGTAGCAGATACGCCAGGGAGGGGCGCCGACCAAGGGCCGACGCCCCTCCCTTTCAGAGATCACGCTTCGGGTTCAGCTACGTCGGGTGTTGCATCCGACGCAATTCCGCCCGGTATCAGCTGCAGCCGCTGGTCGAGCCGCAGCCCTCGCAGATGTAGCAGGAGCCGGCCCGCTGCATCTTCGTGCCGCAGGAGAAGCAGAGCGGCGCGTCGGCGCTGACGCCGAGCTGCATCTCGACGAGCTCGGCCGAGTTGTGCACGGCCTTCGGGGGCTCGACGACCGCAGGCTTGGGCGCGGCGACGGCCTTCAGCGTCTCCGTCTGGCGCGGCGCGGACTGGGCCAGGCCCTCGACGTCCATCTCCTCGTCGTCCAGGCTCGGCTCGTACGAACCGGTCTCCAGGTGGCGCTGGCGCTCCTCGGCGGAGTGGATGCCGAGCGCCGAGCGGGTCTCGAACGGCAGGAAGTCCAGCGCCAGGCGGCGGAAGATGTAGTCGACGATCGACTGCGCCATCCGCACGTCCGGGTCGTCCGTCATACCGGCCGGCTCGAAGCGCATGTTGGTGAACTTCGAGACGTACGTCTCCAGCGGAACGCCGTACTGCAGACCGACCGAGACGGCGATCGAGAAGGCGTCCATCATGCCCGCGAGGGTCGAGCCCTGCTTGGACATCTTCAGGAAGACCTCGCCCAGGCCGTCGTCCGGGTAGGAGTTGGCGGTCATGTAGCCCTCGGCGCCACCGACCGTGAAGGAGGTGGTGATGCCCGGACGGCCCTTGGGCAGGCGCTTGCGGACCGGGCGGTACTCGACGACCTTCTCGACGGCCTTGCGGATCTCGGCCTCGGTCTTCTCCGTGACCTCGGCCTTCTCCTTCTCCTTGGTCTTCGCGGAGAGGGGCTGGCCGACCTTGCAGTTGTCACGGTAGATCGCGAGCGCCTTGACGCCCATCTTCCACGCCTCGAAGTAGACCTCCTCGACGTCCTCGACGGTCGCCGTCTCCGGCAGGTTGACCGTCTTGGAGAGCGCGCCCGAGATCCACGGCTGGATGGCCGCCATCATGCGGACGTGGCCCATCGCGGAGATGGAGCGCTCGCCCATGGCGCAGTCGAAGACCTCGTAGTGCTCGGTCTTCAGACCGGGGGCGTCGATCACATTGCCGTTCTCGGCGATGTGGGCGACGACCGCCTCGATCTGCTCCGGCTGGTAGCCGAGGCGGCGCAGCGCCTGCGGCACCGTGCCGTTGACGATCTGCATCGAGCCGCCGCCGACCAGCTTCTTGAACTTGACCAGCGCGAGGTCGGGCTCCAGGCCGGTGGTGTCGCAGGACATCGCGAGACCGATGGTGCCGGTCGGGGCGATGACCGACGCCTGAGCGTTGCGGAAACCGTTCTTCTCGCCCAGGCGGACCACGTCCTGCCAGGCCTCCGTGGCGGCGGCCCAGATCGGCGAGTCCAGGTCGTCCATGCGCACGGCCGTCGTGTTGGCGTCGGCGTGCTGCTTCATGACGCGCCGGTGCGGCTCGGCGTTGCGGGCGTAGCCGTCGTACGCGCCGACGACCGCGGCCAGCTCGGCGGAGCGCTTGTACGAGGTGCCGGTCATCAGCGAGGTGATGGCACCGGCGAGCGCGCGGCCGCCGTCCGAGTCGTACGCGTGGCCGGTGGCCATCAGCAGGGCGCCGAGGTTGGCGTAGCCGATGCCCAGCTGGCGGTAGGCGCGGGTGTTCTCGCCGATCTTCTGGGTCGGGAAGTCCGCGAAGCAGATGGAGATGTCCATCGCCGTGATGACCAGCTCGACGACCTTGGCGAACCGCTCGACCTCGAAGGACTGGTGGCCCTCGCCGTCGTCCTTGAGGAACTTCATGAGGTTCAGCGAGGCGAGGTTGCAGGACGTGTTGTCCAGGTGCATGTACTCGCTGCAGGGGTTCGACCCGTTGATACGGCCGGACTCCGGGCAGGTGTGCCAGTGGTTGATGGTGTCGTCGTACTGGATGCCCGGGTCGGCGCAGGCCCACGCCGCCTCGGCCATCTTGCGGAAGAGCGACTTGGCGTCGACCTCTTCGATGACGTCACCGGTCATCCGGGCGCGCAGCCCGAACTTGCCGCCGGTCTCGACGGCCTTCATGAACTCGTCGTTCACCCGGACCGAGTTGTTGGCGTTCTGGTACTGGACGGACGTGATGTCGTCGCCGCCCAGGTCCATGTCGAAGCCCGCGTCGCGCAGCGCGCGGATCTTCTCCTCCTCCTTCACCTTGGTCTCGATGAAGTTCTCGATGTCGGGGTGGTCGACGTCGAGGATGACCATCTTGGCCGCGCGGCGGGTGGCGCCGCCCGACTTGATGGTTCCGGCGGAGGCGTCGGCACCGCGCATGAAGGAGACCGGGCCGGAGGCGTTGCCGCCGGAGGAGAGCAGCTCCTTGGAGGAGCGGATGCGGGAGAGGTTCAGGCCGGCGCCGGAGCCGCCCTTGAAGATCATGCCCTCTTCCTTGTACCAGTCGAGGATCGACTCCATGGAGTCGTCGACGGACAGGATGAAGCAGGCGGAGACCTGCTGGGGCTGCGGGGTGCCCACGTTGAACCACACGGGGCTGTTGAAGCTGAAGATCTGGTGCAGGAGGGCGTACGCCAGCTCGTGCTCGAAGATCTCGGCGTCCGCGGGCGAGGCGAAGTAGCTGTAGTCCTCGCCGGCCTTGCGGTAGGTCTTCACGATCCGGTCGATCAGCTGCTTCAGACCGGTCTCGCGCTGCGGGGTGCCGACGGCCCCGCGGAAGTACTTGCTGGTGACGATGTTGACCGCGTTCACCGACCAGAAGTCGGGGAACTCGACGCCACGCTGCTCGAAGTTGATCGAGCCGTCGCGCCAGTTGGTCATGACGACGTCACGACGCGCCCAGGTCACCTCGTCGTACGGATGCACGCCGGGGGTGGTGTGGATGCGCTCGATACGCAGGCCCTTGCTCGTCTTGGAACCCTTGGTGCGGGATCCACGTGCCGGGCCGCTCGTCGTCTCTGTCATGCCGCCTCCCATACGCGGGCGAAAACGCCCAAAAGTGCCCGAATGTTCCCGTGGCACGGTGTGTGTCTGGTGCCCCGGGCGCCACACAGAGCGCCCGTGACAGGTCCTGGATTGCCGCCGATCGGCGACCGGAGTCCGCCGGTCAGTCGACAGCGGTGGCGGGCACGGGGACCTCGGGGGCCACTCCGGCCACGCGCGCGTCCGCGTCGTCCGCGGGAGGCCGTTGTTCGCGGAGTTCCGCGATGGCGGCCTCGAAGTCTTCAAGGGTGTCGAATGCCCGGTACACGGACGCGAAGCGCAGGTACGCGACGAGGTCGAGCTCCTGCAACGGGCCGAGTATGGCCAGACCCACGTCATGGGTGGTCAGCTCGGCGCTGCCGGTGGCGCGCACCGCCTCCTCGACCCGCTGGCCGAGCTTGGCGAGGGCGTCCTCGGTGACCGGCCGCCCCTGGCACGCCTTGCGGACGCCAGAGATGACCTTGCTGCGAGAGAAGGGCTCAGTGACGCCCGACCGCTTGACCACCATCAGCGAGGCCGTCTCCACCGTCGTGAAACGACGGGAGCAGTCGGGGCACTGACGGCGCCTGCGGATCGACGTGCCGTCGTCGGTGGTCCGACTGTCGACGACACGGCTGTCGGGGTGCCTGCAGAAGGGGCAGTGCATGAATCCCAACCCTCCTTCGCAGCACGACTGAATAGCCTCGTCAGGCCCGGACAGGCCCCGCGAAGCAGCCACCAGCATAGGCGATGGCCGCGGTCCGGAGGACCAACGACCACAACTCCTGGGTGGCGGCGCCAATCCAACCACTAGATCTGGGGTTTTGCCGCCAACTGCCCACTACCGCGTGTCGCGGAGTGGTAGCGCAGGGAACCGCGCCGAGGGGCTCGATTCCGGCCCGTGTCCGGGCGGGCCCGGAGGGCGACGAACGACCGGCGGAACACCGGATCGGGGACGGCGGGGCGGGCGCGCCCGCCCCCGTTTCCGGGCGACCGGATGGCAGACTGGGAGCCCGGTACCGGCCATCGCGTCGCGGTCGTACGTACGCACGGTCCGGCGGCTGTCGGCGACGCTCCCGGGCGGCACCTTCGGGCTCCGGCCCCGGCGGTGAAGGGTACCGTAATCGACCGAATTGCCTGCCGGCCGGCCCCGGCAAGGGTGCCCGCATACACCCGGCTCCATCATCACGTCACGCTTTCTGCGATTTTTCACTCGAACGTGTGTTTGGCGCAACCTTTCGAAAGCAACTACCGTTGTCCAGCTAGGGAGACCATTTCGAGAGGGGCCGACGTGACCACCACCGCAGACAGTGCCACCATCACTGCCCAGGACCGCTCCCAGACCCGACTTGAGCCGGTGCATGCCATGAATGACGCAGTCACGAACCAGGAGGGCGGCGACCCAGCGCGGGCCACACGCTCGCTGCCCGGCCGACCTCCGGGCATCAGGGCGGACAGCTCCGGTCTCACCGACCGGCAGCGGCGGGTCATCGAGGTCATCCGCGACTCCGTCCAGCGCCGGGGGTACCCGCCGTCGATGCGGGAGATCGGCCAGGCGGTGGGTCTCTCCAGCACGTCGTCCGTCGCCCACCAGCTCATGGCCCTGGAGCGCAAGGGCTTCCTCCGCCGCGACCCCCACCGACCCCGGGCATACGAGGTGCGCGGTTCGGACCAGCCGAGCAGCCAGCCGACCGACACCACCGGCAAGCCCGCGGCCTCCTATGTGCCGCTGGTCGGCCGGATCGCCGCCGGTGGCCCCATCCTCGCCGAGGAGTCGGTCGAGGACGTCTTCCCGCTGCCCCGCCAGCTGGTCGGCGACGGCGAGCTCTTCGTCCTGAAGGTCGTCGGAGACTCGATGATCGAGGCCGCGATCTGCGACGGCGACTGGGTCACCGTGCGCCGCCAGCCGGTCGCGGAGAACGGCGACATCGTCGCGGCGATGCTGGACGGCGAAGCCACGGTGAAGCGGTTCAAGCGCGAGGACAACCACATCTGGCTGCTCCCGCACAACTCCGCGTACCAGCCCATCCCCGGCGACGAGGCGACCATCCTCGGCAAGGTGGTGGCGGTACTGCGGCGGGTCTGACCGACCCGCCGACCAGGACCGGCCCCGGGACCCCCTGCGCCGGTCCCGGGGCCCTGTTATGTCCGGGTGCCACTCGAAGTTATGTCCGGGTGCCACTCGAAGCGCCGGCGGGCAGCGTCGCTGCCCGTCATGGCGCCCGGGCCTACTTCACCGCCGGAGGGACGGCTACTTCCCGTCCGCCTTGGCGACCGCGTCGATCGCGGAGAGCGAGCGGCGCACCTGATTGCGGTCCGTGGTGTACCAGAAGTCCGGCAGCGAGGCCCGCAGATAGCTGCCGTAGCGCGCATTGGCCAGCCTGGGGTCGAGCACGGCGACGACGCCCCGGTCCCCCGTCGCCCGCACCAGACGGCCCGCGCCCTGGGCCATCAGCAGCGCGGCATGGGTCGCGGCCACCGCCATGAAGCCATTGCCGCCGCCCTCCTCCACCGCCTTCTGGCGGGCGCTCATCAGCGGGTCGTCGGGCCGGGGGAACGGGATCCGGTCCATGACCACCAGCTGGCAGCTCGCGCCCGGCACGTCCACGCCCTGCCAGAGGGAGAGCGTGCCGAACAGACAGGTCTCCGGGTCGCCCGAGAACGTCTTGATCAGCTCGCCCAGCGTGTCCTCGCCCTGGAGCAGGATCGGCTTGTCCAGCCTGCCGCGCAGCTCCTCGGCGGCGGCCTGGGCGGCCCGCATCGACGAGAACAGGCCCAGCGTCCGGCCCCCGGCCGCCTCGACCAGCTCCGCCAGCTCGTCCATCATGTCGCCGCGCGAGCCCTCACGGCCCGGGGTGGCCAGATGCCGGGCGACGTAGAGGATGCCCTGCTTGGGGTAGTCGAAGGGCGAGCCGACGTCGATGCCCTTCCACTGCGGGACGTCCTCGCCCTCGGTGCCCTCCGGCGCGAGGCCCAGCGAGGCGCCGACCCCGTTGAAGTCACCGCCGAGCTTGAGCGTGGCCGAGGTGAGCACCACCGATCTGTCGGCGAAGAGCTTCTCCCGCAGCAGCCCCGACACGGAGAGCGGGGCGACCCGCAGGGAGGCGCCGAAGCGGTCGTGCCGCTCGTACCAGACGACGTCGTACTCGGACCCGTTGGAGATCCGCTCGGCCACGCCGTGGACGCTCTCGACCGCCGCGAGAGCCTGCTTGCGCACCGCGTCCTCGTCCTGGACGGACTTGTCGCGGGTGGAGCCGAGCGCCGAGATCACCGTACGAGCCGCGTCGCGCAGCGCCATCAGGGCGTACCCGAGGTCCTCCGGGACCTCCTCCAGACGGCCGGGCAGCGCCAGCTCCATCAGCCGCTCGAAGCCCTCGGCGGCGGTCTGGAGCTGGTCGGCCGCCTTCTCGTTGACGAGCTTGGCGGCCCGTCGCACGGCTCGGTTGACCTGCCCCGGGGTGAGCTCGCCGGTGGCGACTCCGGTGACCCGGGAGACCAGCTCGTGCGCCTCGTCGACGATCAGCACTTCGTGCTGCGGGAGCACCGGGGCGCCCTCGATGGCGTCGATGGCGAGCAGGGCGTGGTTGGTGACCACGACATCCGAGAGCTTGGCGCGCTCGCGGGCCATCTCCGCGAAGCACTCCGCCCCGTACGCGCACTTCGAGGCGCCCAGGCACTCCCGGGAGGAGACGGACACCTGGCCCCAGGCACGGTCCGAGACGCCGGGCGTCAGGTCGTCCCGGTCGCCCGTCTCGGTCTCGTCGGCCCAGTCCCGCATCCGCAGCAGGTCCTGCCCGAGCTTGCTGGTGGGCGCGGCCGCCTCGAACTGGTCGAAGAGACCCTCCTCCTCTTCCTGCGGCACGCCCTCGTGGAGGCGGTGCAGACAGAGGTAGTTCGAGCGCCCCTTGAGCATGGCGAACTCCGGGCGGCGGCGCAGCTGCGGGTGCAGCGCGTCGACCGTACGCGGAAGGTCGCGCTCCACGAGCTGCCGCTGGAGCGCCAGGGTCGCGGTGGCCACCACGACGCGCTCGCCGTGCGCCAGCGCCGGCACCAGATAGCCCAGGGACTTTCCGGTGCCGGTGCCGGCCTGGACCAGCAGGTGGGAACCGCCGTCGATGGCGTCGGCGACGGCCGTGGCCATGGTGACCTGGCCGGGGCGCTCCAGACCGCCGACGGCGGAGACGGCGGCGTGCAGGAGCTCGGGGAGAGATGGCTTCGTCATAGCCCGTCCACCCTACGGGGCACCACTGACAATCCGATCACGTCGGCGGTGCGAGCGGGTTCGGGACGGTGCCCGCGACGGCCGCGTGCGGGCGCTTGGGGCGGTCCCGGTAGCCGTCCAGGTGCAGCCGGTTCCGGTTCAGACAGAGCCGTTCGATACGCGGCGTGAGCAGGTCGAACGTCTCGTAGCGCTCCTTGAGCTCCGGGAACCGCGCCTGGTGGCGCAGGATCTCGTCGCGCACCAGCGCCCAGAAGTCGCACTCCGGAACGTCCAGTTGCTCCTCGCACAGCGGCGCGAGATAGCGGAACACGCCGACGAAAAGACCGGAGTGGATGAACTGGGTGAGAAAGGAGGGCGGCTCGGTCAGCAGGACTTCCCGTACGTCTTCGGGCATCGAGTCGTGCTCGGGCAGCGGTTCCGCACTGATGTTGACGTCGTCCACGAAGTCCTTGATCGCCAGGCGTACGGGCACGTCGCGGTCGTCGAAGACGACGATGGCGTTCTCGCCGTGCGGCGAGAAGACCGTCCCGTAGCGGTAGAGGAACCGCAGCAGCGGCGGTAACAGCGCACCGAACAGGCGGCGCAGCCAGACGTGGGGGGCGAGGCCCGAGCGGGCGACGAGCTCGGCGGTGAAGGCACGTCCCTGCGGATCGGTGTGGAGCAGCGCGGCCAGGGTACGCGCGCGTTCGCCCACCGCGAGGCGGGTCTGCAGCGGCTCGCGCCAGATCGCCCCGAGCAGCTCTTTGTACTGGTACGGAACCTCGGCGAGGCGGTCGTACAGCGGGTGCTCGACCGCCACGGAGGCCACCTCTCCGAGCAGGATCACCCCGCATTCGTCGCGCAGGAACGGATCGGCGTCGCGCAGGGCGTGGACCCAGGCCGTGACGGCCGGGGCGGCGAGGGTGCGCTCCGTCGGCAGCCCCCGCCAGACCAGCGTGTTCAGGATCGACAGCGGCAGCTTCACGGTGTGCCGGTCGGGGCGCGAGGTGTTGACGAAGGTCCGGATGGACTGCTGCGGCAGCCGGAGGTCGGCGTCGCCCGGCAGCGGGACGATCGCGCCGTCGGCGACGGCCGGGGCGAAGAGCGGCAGCACCACCTCGTCCCACTGCCACGGGTGCACGGGCAGGTAGAGGTAGTCGTCCGGGGCGAGACCACGCGCGCGTAGCGCGGCGGCGAAGCCCTCGCGGACCGCCGGGTCGAGCTCCCGGGTGTAGAGCCGGTCGGGCGTGGCGAGCGCGCCGACGCCCCGGTAGCGGGCGAGGTCGGTGCGGACCGCGATCCAGGGCAGCCGGTCGGGTCTGCGGGCCTCGGGGGCCCACCGGGCGGCGTCGACGGCCGAGAACCCGAGCCGCCCCTTGTTCAGGACGAGCCAGGGGTGCCCGGTCTGGTGGCCTTCCAGCTCCGCGTACCCGAGCTCCGCGAGGTGGGCGGCGGGCAGCGCGGTGTGGTCGAGGCGGGTGTCGGCGGCGAGCGTGGCCGTGAGCTCGCCGACGAGGTGGCCGAAGGTGGCGCCGTCGAGCCCGAGCGTGCGGCGGGCTCGCATTAGGAAGGCGAGCGGGTCGGTGAAGGGCCGCCCGCCATGGCTGACGGAGTCGGCGTCGACGAGCCAGTCGTCGTACGCGCCGCGCCGGGCCCGGAAGGAGAGGGCGGAGCCGTCGTCCAGGGGCTGGGTGTAGTGGGCGCGGGGGCGGCGGGAGGTGCCGTGATCGGCGTCGTGCGGGGAACCGTGGGAGGCGTCGTCGCGCCCCGGGCTGTCTTGCGGTCGGAGGTCCTCGCTGCCGCCGTCCCGCTGCGGGACCGGCTCGGTGATCCCTTCGTACGCGAAGGCCCCGAGCATCTTGGCGAGCAGCCGGCGGGCCGCACGGTCCCAGGCTTCGCGGTTCAGCTCGGGCGGCGCGAGCAGTGTGGGCGGCGCTGGTGGTGTGGACGGCTCAGGCGGTGTGGGCGGCTCCTCCCGTTCGTCGGAATCATCGGGGACAAGCGGATTCGGCAAGGCGACTCCTCGGGGTGGAACCGATGCGGTTCGAGCGGTGTATGGAGGGCAGCGGGTGGTTCACAGCAGGTTCCTGAGCGCGCGATCACGAACCATGAGGGCGGCCCGCTTGTCGGGAAGGTCGACTTCCGCGGAGAACCGGAAGCCGGCGCTAAGAAAGGCGGAGACGGAGGGGGTGTTGCGCAGATCGGGTTCAGCGACCACACGGGGGCATTGCGGCCGGTTGTCGAGGACGAGATCGGCGACGGCCCGGAGCAGCGCGGTCCCGACCCCGCGCCCGCGGTCGGCGACACCGCCGATGAGGAGGTGGATACCGGTGTCGTGCGGACGCGCCGGATAGTGCCGGGCCAGCGGGTCGAGATCGGCCCGGTAGACCTCCCAGTAGCTCATGGGGGCGCCATCCAGCAGGCCGAGGCACGGCACGCTCCGTCCGTCGCCGTCGAGTTGGGGGCGGAGATGGGCCGCCGTGACCGACTCGGGGCCGGCCAGCTCCCAGAAGGCGGCCACGGCGGGGTCGTTCATCCAGGTACTCAGAAGGCAGAGGTCACGTTCGACGCGAGCGGGTACGAGCTGGAAGACGCCGACGGGTGTGGTGACCGGTCCCCATGCCCCGGGGCAGTCGAGCAGGTCGTCCCCTCCGGGGTGGGAGACGAGGTGGGACGCGATGCGGGATGCGCCGACGGGTTGAGAGGCGATGCGGGACGCGCCGATCGGGCCGTACGAGTGGGTGGTGCGGGGGGCCGCGTCGGAGCGGTCGGCCCCGGGCTGGAGAGGTGACGGGGTGCGGACGCCCGCTTCCACACCCACCGTCGCGGGCTCGGCCACGTCGGGGCCGGGGGTTCCCCAGCCCGGGGCTCCGGGATCGGGGGGCCAGGAGCCGAGGCTCCGGGAGTCCGGGACGCCGCGGCCGAGGGTCGCGGAGCCCGGCACACCGCGGCCGAGGGTCGCGGAGCCCGGCACACCGCGGCCGAGGGTCGCGGAGCCCGGCACACCGCGGCCGAGGGTCGCGGAGCCCGGCACACCGCGGC
>NZ_JBHWUR010000139.1:0-5480 GCF_042737755.1 Streptomyces sp. NPDC059994 | reverse complement strand
GCCGAGGGTCGCGGAGCCCGGCACATCGCGGCCGAGGGTCGCGGAGTCCGGCGCACCGGAGTCGGGGCTCCTGGCGTCCGGGACGCCGGACACCGGAGCCCCGCCGTCCGGCACACCGGCGTCCGGGACGCCGTCCTCACCGCTGCCCTCTCCCCCGCTGTCGCCTCCCACCTCCCCCGCGCCGGTCCGGGCCGTCCTCGACTCTGCGAACAGCGCGATGAGTTCGTAGGGCAGCCGCATGTCCAGCGTGTCCTCGGCGCCGCCGTGCTGGGGGGAGGGACCGGCTCCGGCGTCGGCGTCGGTGCTCGCATCGGTGGGAGGCACGGCGACGCTCCTCTCTCGTCATTCAGCTGTTCGTGGGGATCAAGTTCCGTTGGTGTGAAGGGGGTTGGCGATGGTGACGTAGACGGACTGGGTGTCGACCGGGCCGACGAGTTCGTCGAGGCCGTGCAGCCGGGTCATGAGGTTGGCCTTGCAGCGCAGGGTCGGGCTGTCCAGCAGATACGCGGGCAGCGGTGAGCCGAGGGCGGTGGCCCTGGCCAGGAACTGCCGCAGGGCGGCGAGGAGTACAAGCTCGTCGGCCAGGCGCTGGGCCCCGAAAGCCCCGACGAGGCCGAGGACGTTGTTGATGCCCAGGTAGTAGGCGAAGCGTTCGTCGGTGACGGCGTCCGAGACGAAGGTGTCGCTGGCGGCGCCGACTCCGGGCAGTCGGCGTTCGAGGGCGTCCCGGTGGGACTCGCGGAAGTAGTAGCCCTGGTTGTCGCGGTAGCGGCCACCGACGGGCCAGCCGTCGGGGTCGAGCAGCACCAGCGTGTTCTGCTGGTGGGCTTCGAGTGCGATTCCCGCCGTGGCGTCCAGCCAGAGCACGGGGCGGACGACCTGGTCGAGGTAGCGCAGGAACCACTCGGCGGCCACGGCCGGGGCCGGGCGGCCGGTGCGGGCGGCGAGCTTGGCCACGATGTCCGCGAGCCGCGAGTGCATCGCGGTCTCGGGGCGGCCGGGCAGGGGGCGCGGCGCGGTCAGAGCGGCGATGCAGACGGCGTCGTCGCTGGGGCCGAACGGGTTGTGGCGGATCATCACGTCGAGCCCGCGCACCGGCTGGCCGTCCGGGGCGTCGACGGCGAGCCAGGCCGGGTCGCGGACGATGTCGAATCCGGGGTGCGCCGCCTGCCACTGCTCGGCGAGGCCGGCGCGCAGCAGCCGGTGGACCTCCACGCCTCGGTGGAGTTCCTTGCGGAGGTTCTCCCGGCGGGAGTTGGTGATGCGCAGGCCGAGGGAGAGCTTGAGCATGGCGTCGGCGCCGGGCCGGTGCACGGTGCGGACGGAGGAGGTGGGGTGCCAGGGGTCGCCGTACGGGCCGAGGTCGCGCAGGGACCCGGCGTCGAGCAGTTCGACGACGGCCGGTTGGTGGGCGAGCTCGCGCGCCTGCCAGGGGTGCAGGGGCAGTACCACGGTGTTCGCCGGGACGTGGAGTCCGGCGGCGAGCCGGGCGGTGAGTTCATCGGCGGTGACCGGGCGGCCGCCGTCCGTCCAGGCCGAGTCGGCGGCGAGGACGGTGCGGTCGACGGCCATCCAGTGGAGCGGGAAGGAGCCGTACAACTCGGGTGAGTAGAGGCGCGCTTCGGCCTCGGAGAGTCCTTCGCGGCTCTTCGGGGTGGGGTGGAGGGGGTGGCCGAGGAGAAGGGACTGTTCGGCGGAGAGGAAGAGGTCGGCGTCGTCGGCGGGGCCGGGGTGGCGGCGGCGTTCCGCGATGAACTCCGCGGTGCGCCGGACCGAATCCGCCACGCGGCCCACCAGATCGGCGCCCTCGCCGCGGCCGGACTCGCGGTGGATCAGGGCGGCCACCGTGACGGCGTCGACGGCCGGGGCGCCGTGCGGGGCACCGTCGAGCTCGGGCATGCCGAAGCGGTGCCACCCGGTGGCGGACCAGTACCGGACGGGGACGAGCAGGGCGGTGCCGCTGGCGCGCAGCGGGAGGCGCAGCACGGGCCCTTCGGGCGCGGCGAGGTCGTTCTCCCGTACCCAGCAGCGGAGCAGGTTCTCGACGGCCGCGGCCTCGGCCGCGGCTCCCGGGTCCGGGTGGTCCAGAAGCTCCCGGTCCAGGAGGTCCCGGTCTGGAAACTCCCGGTCCAGTAGGTCCTGGCTCACGGGGACTTGGCCCCGGGGATCGTGGCCGTGCTCGGCCGGGTCGTCGGCGGGCAGCCGTTCGCCGTGGATCCCCGCCTTCTGGCGCGGCACCGTCGCCGTCTCTGCCGCAAGGGGGCCGCAAGGGGCGGTGGGGCGGCCGGGGCCGTCGGGCGCGTCGGGTGCGGGGATGCGGTTCACGGTGGGCTTCCTTGTGTGGGGGACCGGGTCAGTGGGACGGCCCGGCATCGGTCCGGTGGCGGGCCGCCCGCTCCGCGGCGGCCAGGGCGTCGGCCAGCCGGTCGAGGACGGCGGCCGCCTGTTCGTCGGTGAGGGTGAGGGGAGGCAGCAGTCGCACGACGCTGGAGTGGCGGCCGCCGAGTTCGACGATGAGGCCCCGGCGCAGGCACTCCCGCTGGACGGCGGTGGCCAGCGTGGGCGCGGCGGCCGGGGTGCCGGTGTGGGGGTCCTCGCGCTCGGGGTCGACGAGTTCGACGCCGATCATCAGGCCCCGGCCGCGGACGTCACCGATGCTGGGGTGGTCCGTGGCCAGGCCCTGTAGCCGGGCGAGCATCCGGCCGCCGAGCAGGGCGGCGCGTTCGGCGAGCCGGTTCTCGCGGACGTAGGCGAGGGTCGCGGTGCCCGCGGCCATGGCGAGCTGGTTGCCCCGGAAGGTGCCCGCGTGGGCGCCGGGCTGCCAGACGTCGAGGTCGTCGCGGTAGACGATCACGGCGAGCGGCAGCGAGCCGCCGATGGCCTTGGACAGCACCATCACGTCCGGCACGATCCCGCTGTGTTCGACGCCCCAGAAAGCGCCGGTGCGCCCCACGCCGGTCTGCACCTCGTCGGCGATGAGCGGGATGGAGCGGGCGGCGGTGATCTCGCGCATCCGGCGCATCCAGGTGTCGGGCGCGGGGTTCACCCCGCCCTCGCCCTGCACCGGCTCGACGATCATCCCGGCCGGGGCGGGCACTCCGCCCTTGGGGTCGTCGAGCAGGCTCTCGGTCCAGCGGGCGGCGAGCTCGGCGCCGCGTTCGCCTCCCACGCCGTACGGACAGCGGTAGTTGAGCGGGTAGGGCAGCCGCGTCACGCGCGCGTTGGAGGCGCCACCCGAGGCGTCGAGGGCGCCCGCCGTCATGCCGTGGTACGCCCCGGTGAAGGCGAGCAGCCCGCTGCGGCCGGTCGCGGTGCGGACCAGTTTCAGCGCGGCCTCGACCGCGTCGGTCCCGGCCGGGCTGCAGAACTGGATCCGCGCGTGGTCGGCCAGGGGGCGCGGCAGAGTGGTGAACAGCTCGGTGGTGAACGCGTCCTTGACCGGGGTGGCCAGGTCGAGCGCGTGCAGCGGGGCGCCGGAGTCGAGGACCTTGCGGATGGCTTCGAGTACGACCGGGTGGTTGTGCCCGAGGGCGAGGGTGCCCGCGCCCGCGAGGCAGTCGAGGTAGCGCCGCCCGTCCGCCCCTTCGATGGTCAGTCCGCGGGCGCGCACGGGCACGATCGGCAGCGAGCGGGCGTACGTCCGGGCGGCGGACTCGCGCAGGGACTGCCGCCGCAGGATTCCCTCGTGGGCGGGCGGTGTCCGCGGCGATGTGGCCGCAAGCTCGGCCGGCGGTGGTACCGGCGCGGATTCGGTCACGGCCACGAGTTCTGGTCCTCCCACGGTGCGCGCTCTGCTGTGCCAGCCGCGCCGGGACCCTGTGACGGTTCCGTGGCACGCCCGTTGCCCGGTGCGAACGGTGGGGCAGAACGCTGGCGTGTTGTCCCCCGTACGTACCAACGACGCCGGGGCCGGAGGATCACGGGCAGGCGCGAAGATCCTTTCGGAGCGGAACCGTGGCCCTGCCGCGCACCGTCCCAACCGGCACCGGCATAGTGGGGGCCGCACTTCGGCCGGTACTTTCCGGCCGGAGCGAGGTGGGCCGACGGCTTCGAGGAAGCCGTCGGGTTCGCTTCAGTAACCGCAAGCGGTGGAGCAACGGTGGCTGCACCGCGCATCAGCAGCTTCAGTACCGAAGTCCCAGGGGGATCAAGAACATGCGACCGACACGTCCGAATTCCGCGGCCCGTGGTGGGAGGGGCGCACTTCGCCGGACCTCCCCCGTGCTGGCCGCGCTCGGCCTCACGGCCGCTCTCGCCCTGACCGCCACCGCGTGCGGTCCGGGCGGCGACGACAAGGCCGACGCCAAGCCGACCGCTTCGGCGACCGCCGGCGACGACGGCCTCCAGATCCCGGACGACATCAAGGACCGGCTCAAGAAGCACGGGATCGACCCGGACAAGTGGAAGAACGGCGAGTGGAAGAACTGGGACAAGTCCAAGTGGCTGCGTGAGGCCAGGGACTTCGTCAACCCGATCATCCAGGACCTGTGGGACCCGGACCGGATGCGGAAGGCCGAGAAGCCCCCGCAGAAGCCCGTCCCCAACGACATCTCGGGCGACAAGGGCGTGACGGACCCGACCCCGGCACCCGTCAGGGCCCGGGCCCAGAAGGCCCCGTACCACCAGAGCCTGCCGCAGCTCGGCAAGCTCTTCTTCGACGGCCCCGAGGGCTCGATGGTCTGCTCCGCGACCGTCGTGAAGGACCCGGCGCACCCCGGCAAGTCCAACATGGTGTGGACGGCGGGCCACTGCGTCCACGCGGGCGCCAAGGGCGGCTGGTACCGCAACATCGCCTTCGTGCCCTCGTACAACAACGCCGACATGTCGCTCGCGCAGCTGCAGAAGGCGACCAAGCAGCAGATCGCGCCGTACGGCGTGTACTGGGCCGACTGGGCGCAGACTTCGCAGCAGTGGATCCAGGGCGGCGGCCCGACCGGCGGCCAGGGCGCCCCGTACGACTTCGCGGTGCTGCACGTCACCCCCGAGAAGGGCAAGGGCGGCAAGTCCCTTGAGGAGACGGTCGGTACGGCCCTCCCGGTGGACTTCAACGCCCCGGCCGTGCCGAAGATCGCGAGCATGACGGCGAACGGCTACCCGGCCGCGCCGCCGTACGACGGCCAGAAGCTGTACCAGTGCAAGGACAAGCCGGGCCGGCTCTCGCTCGACGCCAGCACCCCGACGATGTACCGCCTGGGCTGCACCATGACCGGCGGCTCCTCCGGCGGCGGCTGGATCGCCGCGGGCGCCGACGGCAAGCCCGCGCTGGTCTCCAACACCTCCATCGGCCCGGTGACGGCCGGCTGGCTGGCGGGCCCGCGTCTGGGCCCGGAGGCCAAGGGCGTGTACGACTCGGTCAGCAACAAGTACGCGGGCCAGTAGGCCCGGCCGGGGGGGGGGGGGGGGGGGGCCCCGCCCCCCCCCCCCCCCCCCGGGGCCCCCCCCCCCCCCCCCCCCCCCCCGGGGGGGGGGCGCCACCGCGG
>NZ_JBHWUR010000138.1:13902-18071 GCF_042737755.1 Streptomyces sp. NPDC059994 | reverse complement strand
GGGGCGTCCAGCAGACGTTGGGACCCAGTAGCCGGGCGGACCCCTTAGACGTGGGGGGGGGGCGGGAAGTCCTCTCCCGCCCCGCCCACACACTCGCCTGCCGAAGCCTCGACCCCAGACCTGCTTCGCAGGTAACAGTGGAGCGCACTCGGTGACCGTACTCAGTGACCCGTGCCGCCCGGCGTGGTCGCCGGGTCCGGGCCCGCCGCGGCTTCCGTCGCGCTGTAGATGTCAGGCTCCAGGTAGATCACGCGGGCGATCGGGACCGCCTCACGGATGCGGGCCTCGGCCGCGTTGATGGCGTGGGCGACCTCTGCCGCCGTGTCGTCGTGCTGGACGGCGATCTTGGCCGCGACCAGCAGCTCTTCCGGGCCGAGGTGGAGCGTACGCATGTGGATGACGGAGGTGACCGTGTCGCCGTCGACGATCGCCGTGCGGATCTTCTCCACCTCCTGCGTACCGGCGGCCTCGCCGAGCAGCAGCGACTTCGTCTCGACCGCCAGAATGAGGGCGATCAGGATCAGCAGCGCGCCGATGCACAGGGTGCCGACGCCGTCCCAGACGCCGTCGCCGGTGGCCAGCGCGAGGCCCACGCCACCGAGGGCGAGGACGAGTCCGATCAGGGCGCCCGCGTCCTCAAGGAGGACTACGGGGAGCTCGGGGGCCTTCGCCCGGCGCACGAACTGCGACCAGGAGAGCGAGCCCCGCGTCTCGTTCGACTCCTTGATGGCCGTACGGAAGGAGAAGCCCTCGGCGATGATCGCGAAGATCAGGACGCCGACGGGCCAGTACCAGGCCTCGATGTCGTGCGGGTGCTTGACCTTCTCGTAGCCCTCGTAGAGGGCGAACATGCCGCCGACCGAGAACAGTACGATCGAGACCAGGAAGGCGTAGATGTAGCGCTCCCGGCCGTAGCCGAAGGGGTGTTGGGGCGTCGCCTCACGTTGTGCCTTCTTGCCGCCGAGCAGCAGCAGGCCCTGGTTGCCCGAGTCCGCCAGTGAGTGGACGCTCTCCGCGAGCATCGACGACGAACCGCTGAAGAGGAACGCCACGAACTTGGCTGCCGCGATCGCGAGGTTGGCGCCGAGCGCCGCCACGATCGCCTTGGTTCCGCCTGACGCACTCATACGTGCACGTATTCCCTTCGTCGGTGTCGCGGCCGCCCGGGTGCCGCCATTCGGCCGCACATTGTTGCATCAGGCCACGACAGTGGCGCGAAAAGCAGTGCCCGTTCCGGACAGTCCGGCCTTTTCGCCCGCCCGGACGAAGGCCGCCTGGCCCGGGGTGAGGCGCAGGTCGCCGAGCTCCACCGCACCCGCCGTGCACAGGACGATCTGCGGGGTCCCGGCCGTCAGGTCCGTCGGAGCCGCACCCTCCGCGCGTACGAAGCGGGACAGGCGGAACTCGTCGATCGGGGTGTCGTAGAGCTCTTCGCCCGCCTCCGACGCCTCGGGGCGCAGCACGCCCGGGTCGTTGGCCTCGAAGCGGACGACCCGGAGGAGTTCGGGGACGTCCACGTGCTTCGGGGTCAGACCGCAGCGCAGCACGTTGTCCGAGTTGGCCATGATCTCCACGCCCATGCCGCTCAGATACGCGTGCGGAATGCCGGCGCCGAGGAACAGGGCCTCGCCCGGCTGGAGTTGGACGTAGTTGAGGAGCATGGCCGCGATGACGCCGGGGTCGCCCGGGAAGTGGTGGGCGAGTGAGGCATAGGCCCGGTAGGCGTCGCCTCCGAGGCGCTCGCAGGCCGCCGCGGCCTCTGTCACCGTCGCCGCCATCTCCTTCGGATCGGCGGTCAGTACGGCCGTGAGGACCTCGCGCAGCGCCGCCTCTTCGGGGTGGGCGTGCAGGAGGTCCACGTACGGCTTGAGGGAGTCCACGTCGAGCTCGGCGAGAAGATCCGCGGATTCTTCCGGAGCCCGGAACCCGCACAGGCCTTCGAACGTTGTCAAGGCACAGATCAGTTCGGGCTTGTGGTTGGCGTCCTTGTAATTGCGGTGCGGGGCGCCGAGCGGAACGCCCGCGCTTTCCTCGTCCGCGTAACCCCGCTGCGCCTGGGCGAGATTGGGATGCACCTGAAGCGAGAGGGGGGCGCCAGCCGCCAGCAATTTGAGAAGAAAAGGAAGACGGGGGCCGAATTTGGCGACGGCCGCGTCACCGAGCTCCGCCGTCGGGTCCGCTGCGATGACGTCGGAGAGCGGAGTCCCGCCCGCACCCCGGTCGATACGGGACGGGGCGCCCGGGTGCGCACCCATCCACATCTCGGCCTGGGGCTCGCCGGTGGGGGCGGTGCCGAGCAGTTCCGGGATCAGCGTCGTGGAGCCCCAGGCGTAGGGGCGCACGGTGTTGGCGAGACGGTCCATGGTTCGCGTGGTCTCTTTCGCGTGGTCTCGTACGGGTTCGGTCGCCGCGTGCCCAGCAGCTGTCGGCACCGGTCACCGTCGGTATCGGTCGCTGTCGGCTCCGGTCACTGATGTCCTCGGCCACCGGCCGCGTCGGCATGGGGCTGCACCGGCGGTGCCCTACGTGGGGGGCGGCGTCGATGCGAGGGCGAGGTACGCGGTCGTGAAGTCCGTGAGGGCGAGGAGTTCCGCCAGGCACTCCAGCTCCGTGCCCTCCTCCGGCTCCAGTTCGCTGATCTGCGCCTCGTGGCTCAGGGCGAGTTCGCGCGCGGCCGGGGCGGCGGAGAGGCCGCCCGCCGGGCGGTCGCGCAGCAGGACAACCCGGGCGTGCAGCGCCGCGGGCTCTTCCACCCGGTCGCGGAAGAAGTCGTCCGGGTCGGCGCCCTCCCCGAGCGAGCCCGCGAGCAGGATGCCGTGCGACGCGAGCGTCTCCGGCAGCTCGCCGGTGAGTGCGGGGCGGCCCGCGAGCTCGGCCAGTACGGTCGCGAAGCGGCGGCCCGCCGGTGCGGCGCCCTCGCCCTCCGTCCAGACGAGGGGGAGCGAGTCGGCGAGTTCCGTCGCGAGGGTCTTCGCCGGGTTGCTGTACGTGGCGATGGCCGGGCCGCAGCGTTCCGCGGTGCGGTCAAGGCGGTCGGCGATCTTCTCCAGCGTCTCCGGGGGCGCGGCGGTCAGCCCCAGGCGGTCGAGCAGGGCGAGGATGGGCGTGAACAGGGCCCACAGCGCGCTCGGAGAGGCGGCCGGGGTCCTCCCGTCCTCGTACAGCTCGTGCGGGGCCGTCGCCAGCGGCACCACCAGGCCGTGCACCCCGTCGACGGCCTCGGAGAGCGGGGAGCCCTTCGGGGCGACGGCCACGACCGTGCACCCCCGGCGGTAGGCCTGCTCTGCCAGGAGCGCCAGACCGGGCTCGCTGCCGTCCGTCGTGGTGATGAGCAGGAGGTCGACCGAGCCCGCCCAGCCGGGGAGGTTCCAGCGCAGGGCGCCCGCCGCGGCGGCCACCCCGGTCGAGACGAGCCGGGCGACCGGCGCGGAGGCTCCGGCCAGCGCCGTGACCAGGTCGGCCACGCCCTCGGCCGCGGTGCCGGGGCCCGCGATGAGTACGGCCCGGGGGCGGCCCTCGGGCTTCAGCTCCGCGATGCCCGCCTCGATGGCGTGCCGGGCGGCGGTACGGACGCGGGCGCCGGCCTCCGCGGCTCCGCGCAGCAGACCGCGGCGATCCGCGCGGGCCAGGGCTTCCGGCGCGTCGAGCAGCGACTCATCGAGCATGTGCGGCGGCCTCCGGGGCGATCGGGGTTCCGGGTCACTCGGTTCCCGGCTGGTGTGCCGGGCGGGGTCTGCGGGACGGGGTCCGCGGGACGGGGTCCGCGGGGCGGGGTTACGCCGGGCGGCGGGCCTCGTCCACGAGGAGTACGGGGATGCCGTCGCGGACCGGGTACGCAAGGCCGCAGTCCGCGCCGGTGCAGACCAGCTCGGGCGTCTCATCGGCCGTGGCGTCCTTGAGCGGGGCGTGGCACGCGGGGCAGGCGAGGATGTCGAGGAGGCCGGCTTCGAGCGGCATGGAGGTCCTTCCGGAACGTCTTCGTCGTCTTCGTATACGTGGATCAGGTACGTGGATCAGGTACCTGGATCAGGCCTTGTCACCCTACCGCCGGGGTGCGGTGCGGGCTCCCCGGGTGGCGTGGCCGGACCGGTGGCGGCGGACGCCCGGCACCGGTCCGCGGGGCCGCCGGGACCGGTCCCGTGGCCGGCGGGCGGGACCCGGGCCCGCCC
>NZ_JBHWUR010000138.1:0-13892 GCF_042737755.1 Streptomyces sp. NPDC059994 | reverse complement strand
GGGGGGGGGGGGGGGGCGGCCCCCCGGGGGGGCGGGGCCGCCGGGGGGGCGGCGCCCCCCCGCCCCGGCCCCGCGGGCCCGCGGGCACCGGCCCCGTGCCGCACGGCCGGAACCGGTCCCGGCCGTCCGGCACGGGATTACGCCCGTACCAGCGCCAGGACCTCGTCCCGCAGCTTCGCCATCGTCGGTTCGTCGCGCGCCTCGACGTTCAGCCGCAGAAGGGGCTCGGTGTTGGAGGGGCGCAGGTTGAACCACCAGTCGGCCGTGGCGACCGTCAGGCCGTCCAGCTCGTCCGTGGTGACGCCCTGCCGCGTCGCGAAGGCCGCGCGGACCGCCTCCGTACGGGCGGTCTGGTCGGTCACCGTCGAGTTGATCTCGCCCGAGCCCGTGTAGCGGTCGTACGACGCCAGCAGGCGGGAGAGCGGGGTCTTCTGGGTGCCCAGGGCGGCCAGGACGTGCAGGGCCGCCAGCATGCCGGTGTCGGCGTTCCAGAAGTCCTTGAAGTAGTAGTGCGCGGAGTGCTCGCCGCCGAAGATCGCGCCCGAACGCGCCATCTCCTGCTTGATGAACGAGTGGCCGACCCGGGTGCGGACCGGGATGCCGCCGTTCTCGCGGACGACCTCCGGGACGGACCAGGACGTGATCAGGTTGTGGATCACCGTGCCGCCCGGGTGCTTGGCCAGCTCACGGGCCGCCACCAGCGCGGTCACGGCGGACGGGGAGACTCCCTCGCCGCGCTCGTCCACCACGAAGCAGCGGTCGGCGTCGCCGTCGAAGGCGATGCCCAGGTCGGCGCCCTCGGCACGGACGCGCTCCTGGAGGTCGACGATGTTGGCGGGGTCGAGGGGGTTGGCCTCGTGGTTGGGGAAGGTGCCGTCGAGCTCGAAGTACATCGGCACCAGCGTCAGCGGCAGACCGTCGAAGACGGTGGGAACCGTGTGGCCGCCCATGCCGTTGCCCGCGTCCACGACGACCTTGAGGGGGCGGATGCCGGCGACGTCGACCAGGGACTTGAGGTGGGCGGCGTAGTCCGCGAGCGTGTCGCGCTCGTCGAGCGTGCCGGTCGTCGCCGCCGCTTCCGGGGCGCCCGACTCCGACCAGGCTTCGACCAGGGCGCGGATGTCGGCCAGGCCCGTGTCCTGGCCGACCGGGGCGGCGCCCGCGCGGCAGAGCTTGATGCCGTTGTACTGGGCCGGGTTGTGGGACGCCGTGAACATGGCGCCGGGCAGGTTCAGCTTCCCGGACGCGTAGTACAGCTGGTCCGTGGAGCACAGCCCGATCAGCGTGACGTCCGCGCCCTGGCGGGCCGCGCCGCGCGCGAACGCCGCCGACAGGCCGGGGGACGAGGGGCGCATGTCATGCCCGACCACGATCGCGTCGGCGCCCACCACCCGTACGAAAGCCGCTCCGAACAACTCGGCCAGGGACTCGTCCCACTGATCCGGCACCACCCCGCGGACGTCGTACGCCTTCACGATCTGCGACAGATCAGCAGCCACGGCCCAACCCTTCTGAAATCATCTGCGGAAACATGCGGCCCCCTGGACCGAGGCTACCGGCTGGGGCTGTCAGGGCTGCCGCGCCTGTGGAGAACGCGATGCCTGTGGAGAACTTCAGGCCTCGTGAGAACTCCAGGCCTATGGAGAACGCGACGCGGTGGAGGACTCCGGAGCGGTCGGCCCGTGAGGGTCGGGGCTCGCACGCCCGGCCCCCGTCCCCTGCGGCCGGTTCGCTCGGCCCGTCAGGGCTCCGGGGAGCGCAGGACTCGGAGGTGGCCTCGGCGGGCGACCTCCCTGGGGTCGGCCGCGCGGGCGCCACCGGCCTGGGCGGCACGTTCGTGCGGACGGGCCGCTTCCCGTACCGCGTTGGCAAGCGCTTCCAGATCGTCACCGCTGGGGCGGCTCGGGGCGGAGGCGTCGGTGAGGCGGACGACCTCCCAGCCACGGGGCGCGGTGAGGCGCTCACTGTGCTCGGCGCACAGGTCATAGCAATGGGGCTCGGCGTAGGTGGCGAGCGGGCCGAGGACTGCGGTCGAGTCCGCGTAGACGTACGTCAGTGTCGCGACGGCAGGGCGGCCGCACGCAGTGCGCGAACAGCGACGTACAGGGCTCACGACGTTGGACGGTACCGCACTCTTGAGCGGGCCGCGACGACTCTCCACCGGGTCACTCCACCGTGTCGCGGTGTGAGCTCGGGCACAGCGGCCCCATGAGCAACTGGGCTGACCTGCACGGGAAGAGGGCCGCACGGCATGTGACCGGACCGATTACGTTCCGTACTTGGGAATCTTCCGGTCAAACGACGCGAAATCCACTGTCCCGTATGGGCCGGTAATCGCTCTCAAGCGAGAGGGAAACGGTCATCACGCGACATGCCGTGGAACGGGCCGCCGCCGCGATCGCACGGCGCTCCGGAGGGCTACGCTGCGTCAGTGATGGACAGTTCCAGTTCCGGCAT
Source organism: Streptomyces sp. NPDC059994 (assembly GCF_042737755.1). Classification (NCBI taxonomy): domain Bacteria; kingdom Bacillati; phylum Actinomycetota; class Actinomycetes; order Kitasatosporales; family Streptomycetaceae; genus Streptomyces; species Streptomyces sp. NPDC059994. The sequence continues at coordinate 11,435 of NZ_JBHWUR010000138.1, read as the reverse complement.
CGGCTCCGGCCCCGACTCCGTACCGGCCGGCCCGCGGCCCCGCCGCCGCGACCGGCACGGGAGGGGCATGCGCGGACCCGTGGCGCCGCCGCAGGTGCCGCTCTCGGCGAGCCGCGCGGAGAGCTTCCGCGATCTGGTGCGGGACTCGGTGGAGCGGCTGGAGCGCCGCTGGCCGCAGCTGGCCGACGTCGAATTCCTCGTCTCCGACGTGCCGCTGCCCGAGTCCGACGACGACGGGTGGAGCGACGAGGCCGTGCCGCTGGGCCGCGCGCTGCCCGCCTCCAAGGGCTCGCCCGCGCGGATCATCGTCTACCGGCGGCCCGTCGAGATCCGCACCAAGAGCCGGGACGAGCGGGCCCTGCTCGTCCACGAGGTCGTGGTCGAGCAGGTCGCCGAACTCCTCGGTCTCGCACCGGAGTCGGTCGATCCCCGCTACGGACAGGACTGAACGGACAGGACTGAAACGACAGGACTGAAACGACAGGGCTGATCCGACAGGGCTGAACCGAACCGGATCCGTCCTCAGTCGTCCAGTACCGACAGGTCCTGCTTCGCCGCCGGGACCGCCACCGTTCCCTTGTCGTCGGGGAGCGTCTGCACGGTGAACATCGGGATGCCGTCCTGCGGCAGCGCCAGCGTGCGGGAGGCGTAGACGGGGCCGCTGCCCGGCTGGGTCTGGACCGTCAGCGCGTACGAGCCCTTAAGCCCGGACGGGACCGGCGGCTCCACCGCCAGCGTGGTGCCGGCCTTCACGGTGTACGTCTTGGTCTGCGGCTCGCCGCCCTCGGTGCCGGGCGACGCGGTGACCTTGACCGTGGCGGCGGCGGTCGGCGCGGTGAACGCCAGCGTCGAGCCCTTGGCCCGGTTGTCGGCGGCCGTGGACCGGTCGCCGACCGGCGCGGTGGCCGGAATGTATGCGGTCTCCTGCTTGTCACCCGTGCCGCGCACTACGCGCAGCGCCGCCACGATGGGCGTTTTTCCGCCATCCGAAGTCGGGGTGAGCAACAGGGAACCTGCCTCACCCCTCGTGACGTTCTTCAGATCAAAGGACGCCGTCATCCCCGACTTCACGTGGACGGTGTCCAGACCAGCAGGGGTGAAGCTGCCGCCCGCACCGGCCAGCCGCACCTTGAGATCGGCGTCGTCGGCGCCCTTGGCGTACACCACCAGGCGTACGTCGGTGGCGTCGCCCGGGATGCCCGGGAGGACCTGGCTCGCCGCCGGGTCGGCCGACGCGGACAGCCAGTCCGCGCCCGCCTTCGCGTCCGATGCCTGCACGACCGCCCCGACCCGGCCGGAGCGGGTCGTGACGTGAACGGTCAGGTCATCGGCCGCCGCCGAGGTCAACGTTGACAACAGAACAGGGACGCTGGATTTGGCGGGGACCGTAATGCCCTCCCCCACCTCCGACTTGATGACGCCGTCCTTGCCGAACAGCTCGATGTCGGCGACCGCCGCGGTGTCGTCGGGGTTGGTCAGATGGACGTAGTCCTGACGGGTCTTGGCGGTGGAAGAGCCGGGGAACCAGAAGTCGGTGTCGGGTTCGGTGCAGCGGGCGCCGAGCACCGCGCGCGTGTCGCCCGCCGAGACCACCGTGGTCTGCTGCGCCGCCCAGCCGGGCGCGAGCGGGCCGTCGGCGGACCCGGCGAGCGCGGGGGCGTCGGAGCCGTCGGCTGTGGCCGACGCGGGCTTGCCGGGCTCCTTGAGGGTGACGACCGCCTTGTTGGGGTCGGGCTTCTCGGGGGTCTTCCCCTTCTTGCCCTTCTTGTCCTTGTCCTTGTCCGCCTTGTCGGTGGACTTGGCGGGGGCACCGTCGGTGAGCGGGGTGACGGCGGGCTTCAGCACGGCGCTGCCGGCCGTGCCCGCCTTGGCGCCCGCGTCGCCGCTGCCCTTCGGGGTGTACGTGGTGTACGTGGTCTCCGCCAGGTCGGACAGGCTGGGCGCCGGGCACAGCAGGCTGGAGCGCTCGACGGGCAGCCGTGCCGGACCCTTCGCGTCGGCCTTCACCGAGTCGCCGCCCGGCGCGGTGACGGCCGCGAAGCCGGTGACGGCGGCGAGGGCGACGGCGGCCGCGATCAGGGAGAGGGTGCTGCGGTTCACTGGTTGCTCCCGTCGGGGCGGTGCGGCTGCTCGGTGTCGTGGCCCTGGCCGTCAGGGCCCTGGCCGTCAGGGCCCTGGCCGGGGATGCGGCCGCCCTCGCCCTGCCCCTGGCCCGGCGCCTGCTCCCCGCCGTAGCCATAGCCGTAGGGGTCGTACGCGGGCTCCTGCGGCGGGTACTGCTGCTGTTGGTACGGGTCGTACTGCTGGTACTGCTGCTGGTAGGGGTCGTACTGCTGCTGCGGGTACTCGGCGTTGGTGTACGCCGTCTCGTCCCACTGTCCGTAGGACTGCTGCTGCGGCACCTCGGCGTACTGGGCGGTCGCGTACGGGTCGTGCTCGGGGGCCGTGGGCGCGGTGGCCGGCGGGGGCGGGAAGTCCTGGCCGGCCGGGTCTTCGGGCTCCGCCGTCGGCTCGGCGCCGGCGGCCTCGGCCTCGGCCTCCGCCTGGGCGCGCAGGCGGCGGGCCCGGCGGCCCTCGCCGTCCCGGGCCGGGGGCAGCACCGGCTGCTCCTCCTCGGGCAGGTCGTCGTCGATCCGGCGGCGGCGGCCCGGCAGGGCGAGCACGACGAGCACCAGGGCGAGGAGTGACTGGGCCCAGATCCACGCGGTGTGGGTGAAGGGGGCGTCGTAGGTGATGTCCAGGCGGCCGCCGTCGGCGGGGAGTTGGAAGCCCTGGGCCCAGCCGTCGACGGTGGTCTTCTTCAGCGGCTTGCCGTCGAGGGTCGCGGTCCAGCCGGGCGCGGCCCGGTCGGCGAGCCGCAGGACGCGGTCGACCGGACCGGCCGGGATCTTGGTGTGGACGTCGACCGGGTCGGCGGCGACGGCCACCGGCTCGGCGGCGCCGGTCTGCGCCGACCCCGTCTGGGCTCCGGCGGAGGCGGCGGGCGGCACGATGACGGCGCGGGCGACCTGCCGGTCGACGCGCCACAGCGCGCTGCCGTCGAGCTGGCTCAGCCGGCTGAGGCCGGGGGTGGTGTCCAGGACCCGGCCGAAGGCGCGGGGCGCTCCGTCGCGTACCAGCACATAGCGCACGGCGAAGCCGCTGAGCTGGGAGGACTGGTCGGCGCCGGAGCCGGCGACCAGGTTGGCGACGACCTTGTCCAGGCGGGGGTCGCTGCCGCCGGAGGCGGCGAGTTCGGCGTCGCCGAGGCGGCCGCCGGAGCCGCGGACCAGGGTGTAGGAGACCTTGGCGGCCGAGGTGCCGCCCAGGACGAGGGTGCGGGCCTGGTCGCGGGTGCCGCTCTCCTCCGCGACGAACGCGGGCACCTGCACCGGGTCGCGGCGCTCCAGCGGGCCGTCGGCGCCGCTCAGCATCCAGCCGCCCGCCGCGATCAGCGGAGCGACCGCGGCGGCCAGGGCGATCAGTGCGGCGACCGGCTGGCGCCAGCCGAAGCCGTGGGCGGCGACGCGCTCCTTGGCGCCCTCGGCGCCGAGTACGGCGGCGGCGAGCAGGGCGAGGCCGTAGATGAGGGTGGCCGGGCCCGCCCAGTCGCTGTTGTTGGAGAGGGCGGCGAAGAGGAACCCGGTGAGGGCGACGGCCCAGGCGGTGCGGATGGCGAACTCCCGCTCGCCACGCAGCAGTGCGGCGAGCGCGGCCAGCACGAAGCCGACGAGGAGCAGTCCGCCGACGGTCTTGGGGCCGCCGGGGCTCGCGCCGAGCAGGTCGAGCGCGGAGGCCGAGCCCTTGCCGTACTCCAGACCGGCCTCGCGGAAGAAGCCGGACGGGCCGGTGAGCAGCGTCAGCGACCAGGGGGCGAGGATCAGGAGGGGGGTGCCGACGGCGGCGAGGAAACGCAGTCCGTAAGCGGTGATGTCGTCGCGGCGCAGCACCAGGACGACGGCTCCGAGGAGCGCGGCGACGGGCCAGACGACGGGGGTGAACGCCACGGCGACGGTGAGCAGCAGCGCGTACGTCCAGGTCGCGCGCCCGCCCGTCGCCCGACCACCACCCCTCACCGACGCGCTTCGCGCGGCCTCTTCCTGATCGCCGCGGCCCTCGCCGCGGAACCCGGCGGCGGTGACGCCCGCGCGGGCGATCAGCGGCAGGAGTACGGCGAGGACGGCGGTGCCCAGCCGGCCGGTGGCGAGGGCGCCGGTGGCGGCGGGCAGGAGGGCGTAGGCGACGGCCGCCCAGGCGCGCAGCAGGCGCGACTCGACGAGGGGCCGCGAGGCGAAGTAGGCGGTGAGTCCGGCCAGCGGGACCGAGCAGACGAGCAGCAGGGTCAGGGCGAAGCCGGTGGAGCCGAAGCAGAGGGCGGCGAGGGCGGCGATGGCCGCGAGGTAGGGCGGGGCGGTCTGGGTGCCGCCGGTGCCGATGGGGTGCCAGGCGTCCGCGTAGCGGCCCCACAGGTCGCCGACGCCCGAGGGCGCGGGGAGCAGGGCGCCGCCGGAGAGGGCGCCGCCGCCGAGCAGTTCGCGGCAGGCGGTCAGCGAGATCAGCAGGAGCAGGGCGAACAGGACGGGCGCGGGTTTGCGGGCGATCTTCTTCAGCCGCGCGAACTGCTCGATCTCCAGGAAGTCGGCGTCGTCTCCGCCGGGCCCGGACTCGACGGCGCCGTGCCGGGAGCCGCCGGTGTCCTCGGCCCCGGCGCCGAGGCCGGCGGCGACCTGTTCGACGGTGGCGCGGACGGTGGCGCCGGGCGGCGGGAAGAGCGGCCGCAGCTCGCTCGCCTCCACCCCGCTCCTGCCGCGCCTGCGCCGTCCGGCGAGGATCCGGCCGGGCCGAAGCAGGGTCGCGGACAGGCCCATGATCTCGTCGACGGCCTGGCCGGGCGCCTTGCCCACCAGATAGGCGAGGGTGCGCAGTACGGTGCCGACGACGATGCGCAGGAACACGTACGGCAGCGCGGCGGGGCGCGAGTTGACGAGCATCGTGTAGACGGCGCCCGCCTTGTCGACCCGGTGCGGGTCGACGGCGGAGCGGCCCGCGCAGTCGACGGTCCGGCGCTCGCGGGCGGCGGCCTCGGCGTGCCGGACGACGGCTTCGGGGGCGACGAGGACGGAGTGCCCGGCGGCGTGCGCGCGCCAGCACAGGTCGACGTCGTCGCGCATCAGCGGCAGCCGCCGGTCGAAGCCGCCGAGCTCCTCCCACACATCGCGGCGGATCAGCATGCCGGCGGAGGACACGGACAGGACCGGGCGGACCTGGTCGTGCTGGCCCTGGTCCTGCTCGCGCCGGTCCAGGCCGGTCCAGCGGCGGCCGCTGCGGGCGATGGAGACGCCCACTTCGAGCAGCTGCTTGCGGTCGTACCAGCCGCGCAGTTTGGGGCCGACGATCGCGGTGTGGGCGTCGGAGTCGGCGACGCGCAGCAGTTCGGCGAGGGCGTCGGGCGCGGGGGCGCAGTCGTCGTGCAGCAGCCAGAGCCACTGGACGGGCTCGCCGTGCGGCAGTTCGGGCAGGTCGTAGGTGTCGTCGCGCCAGCTGCGCGAGACGGGGTCCCAGCCGCTGGGGCGCTTCAGGTACGGGAGCTCCTCCGGGCCGAGCACCCCCGCGGAGCGGACGGCCTCGTCGACGGCGGCGCCGAAGCCGGTGCGGCGCGCGAGGTGCAGGACGCGGTCGGCGCCCAGGGCCTCGGTGACCAGGCGGGCGGAGTCGTCGGCGCTGCCGGTGTCGGCCGCGTACGCGCTCTGTACGGGGCGTTCCTGGCCGAGCAGGCCGGCGAGGGCGTCGGGCAGCCAGCGCGCGCCGTCGTGCGTGACGAGCACGGCGGTGACGACGTGTCTGGGGAACTCGGGGGTCGCGGCCTCGGAGTACGGGGCAGTCGACTGGCTGTGCACGGACATCGAGGTACGGGCCCCTCCGGCCGGGGTCCGGGGGTTGGGGGCCCCGGAGGCTGCTGTGCTGACTGGCAGCGCCCCACACTAATGGCTGGGGAACGCGGCAGTCCGCCGCCTGCGGAGGCCGGGTGGAGCCGGAGGGGGCCCGGACGGGGTCCGGAGGGGGTCCGGAGGGGGCAAAACCCCCGAAAAAACTAGACCGCCGCCTTCTTCAGGCGACGGCGTTCCCGTTCGGACAGTCCGCCCCAGATGCCGAATCGTTCGTCATTCGCGAGGGCGTATTCGAGGCACTCGGAGCGGACTTCACAGGCGAGGCAGACCTTCTTGGCCTCCCGGGTGGAGCCGCCCTTCTCGGGAAAGAAGGACTCGGGGTCGGTCTGGGCGCACAGCGCGCGCTCCTGCCAGCCGAGTTCTTCGTCCACATCGTCGACCAGCAGCTCCTGGAACACCTCGGTCATGTGCACCCCTCGTCTGTCTTTGCTGCCCCGTGATGCTGCCGTTACCGATTTCGGGCGAACGACACGAGTGAAATTACAAGTGTGTGGATCCGGGCCAGTCAAGCCGAGATCTGCTATTGGGCCCCGTATTCACTCTGCGGAACCAAAGCTATACGGAAAGTGTTCAAATCGGCAAAAACCATGACACACACCAATGGCTCAATCGCTCCCCCCTCACCTGCCCAGAGAAGACGAGTCGAATATCGATCTTGTTGCGTCCGGGTGGCGGAAGCGACTGGGATCACAGTCCGGTCACGAGGACACGACGGCGTTTGCGCACCCGGTTGCAGCGCCACATCTCCGGCGGCGACTGTGCACAAACCTTTCTCCGTGCGCAGTAACCGGATGAGGTGAAACATTGCGGCCAAATCGGGTATTGAGTTGACAGCTCGGCTCTTCTTGGTCACCTTTGATTGCATGCCAGCGACCACAGCGCTCTTCGCGACCCACCTCCGTGGGTTCCGCAGTGCTGTCCAGGCGCGCTGTTGCTGTTCCAGCTGTTGATGCCGTAGCGCTCCAGCCTTCTCCGCGTCTTCCCGGCCCTTCGGGCCGCTCGCGCACCCACGCGCACACGCCCTCGCGACACCCCCGCACTGCTTCCTGAGTTACTGCCGAGGAACCACCGCACCCATGAACAGCGACAGCGACCTTCAGATCGCCGGCGACCTCCTTGAGGTCCTGCACCTCCTCCAGCCCGCCCGCGAGCACCCGAGCACCGTCGCCGACTTCGTCGGCCTGGCCCGCTCCCTCGCGGCCGACCGCGCCCAGTGGGAGCCGCTCGTCCAGTACGACGCGACCAGCCGCTGGTACCACCGGCTGCGCACAGTTCCCCAAGCTCTCGGCTCCGCTCAAGACGGGGAGGCCCCGGTCGGCTACGAGGTCTGGCTGCTGTCCTGGGTGCCCGGGCAGCGCAGCGGGCTGCACGACCACGGCGACTCCTCGGGCGTACTGACCGTGCTCCAGGGCGAGTTGACCGAGCGCACCGAGCGCGGCACCCGCGCCCTGGACGCCGGGGCCCAGCGCGTCTTCGCGCCCGGCTACGTCCACGAGGTCGTCAACGACTCCCTGGAACCGGCCGTCAGCCTGCACATCTACTACCCGGGCCTGACCGACATGCCGATGCACGCCAGCCAGTCCACAGCCGCCGCCGCGGATGTCGTACCCGCCTGACAGACTCTGTACATGCGCATTGTGGTTCTGGCCGGCGGCATCGGTGGTGCCCGTTTTCTGCGCGGCCTCAAGCAGGCCGCGCCGGACGCGGACATCACGGTGATCGGCAACACCGGTGACGACATCCATCTGTTCGGGCTGAAGGTCTGCCCCGACCTCGACACGGTGATGTACACCCTGGGCGGTGGCATCAACGAGGAGCAGGGCTGGGGCAGGACCGACGAGTCCTTCCACGTCAAGGAGGAGCTCGCGGCGTACGGGGTGGGGCCCGAGTGGTTCGGCCTGGGCGACCGCGACTTCGCGACCCACATCGTCCGTACGCAGATGCTCGGCGCGGGCTATCCGCTGAGCGCGGTGACGGAGGCGCTCTGCGCCCGCTGGCAGCCGGGCGTCCGGCTGATCCCGATGTCCGACGACCGGGTCGAGACACATGTGGCTGTCGAGGCCGACGGGGAGCGGAAGGTCATCCACTTCCAGGAGTACTGGGTGAAGCTGCGGGCGTCCCTGGACGCGACGGCCGTGGTGCCGGTCGGGGCCGACCAGGCCAAGCCCGCGCCGGGCGTCCTGGAGGCCATCGCCGCCGCCGACGTGATCCTCTTCCCGCCGTCCAACCCTGTCGTCAGCGTCGGCACGATCCTGGCCGTGCCCGGCATCCGCGAGGCGATCGCGGAGGCGGGCGTCCCGGTGGTCGGGCTCTCCCCGATCGTCGGGGGCGCGCCGGTGCGGGGCATGGCGGACAAGGTGCTGGCCGCCGTCGGCGTCGAGTCGACGGCCGCGGCGGTCGCCGAGCACTACGGGTCGGGGCTCCTCGACGGCTGGCTGGTCGACACGGCCGACCGGGCCGCCGTGGACCGGGTCGAGGCGGCGGGCATCCGCTGCCGCGCGGTCCCGCTGATGATGACGGACCTGGACGCGACGGCGGCGATGGCGCGCGAGGCGCTGACGCTGGCCGAGGAGGTGCGCGCGTGACCACCGACACCACGGGCACCCCTCCCTCGTACCGCGTACGGGCCGTCGGCGGCATACCGGAGGTGCGGGCCGGGGACGATCTCGCGAAGCTCATCGCGGGGGCCGCGCCCGACCTCGTCGACGGGGACGTCCTGCTGGTCACCTCGAAGATCGTCTCCAAGGCGGAGGGGCGGCTCGTCGAGGCGGCCGACCGGGAGGCGGCGATCGACGCCGAGACGGTACGGGTGGTGGCCCGGCGCGGCGCCCTGCGCATCGTCGAGAACCGGCAGGGCCTGATCATGGCCGCCGCCGGGGTCGATGCCTCCAACACCCCGGCCGGGACCGTGCTGTTGCTGCCCGAGGACCCCGACGCCTCGGCCGAGGCGATCCGGTCCGGGATCCGGGCCGCGCTCGGCGTCGAGGTGGGCGTCCTGGTGACGGACACCTTCGGGCGGCCGTGGCGCGCCGGGCTCACCGACGTGGCGATCGGCGCCGCGGGCGTGCGCGTCCTCGACGACCTGCGCGGCGGCACGGACACGCACGGCAACGAGCTCAACACGACCGTCGTGGCCAGCGCCGACGAACTGGCCGCCGCGGGCGACCTGGTCAAGGGCAAGGCCGCCGGGTTCCCGGTCGCGGTGGTCAGCGGCCTGGCGCACCTCGTCTCGGCGGACGCCGAGGGCGGCACCCGGGCGCTGGTGCGGGGCGCGGCCGACGACATGTTCCGCCTGGGCACCTCGGAGGCGATCCGGACGGCGGTGACCCAGCGGCGTACGGTCCGTGCGTTCACCGACGAGCCCGTCGACCCGGGCGCGGTGCGCCGCGCGGTGGCCGCCGCCGTCACGGCCCCGGCGCCGCACCACACCACCCCCTGGCGGTTCGTGCTGCTGGAGTCCGAGGAGTCGCGGGTGCGGCTGCTCGACGCGATGCGGGACGCGTGGATCGCCGACCTGCGGCGCGACGGCAAGTCCGAGGAGTTCCTCGCCAAGCGGGTGCGCCGGGGCCAAGTCCTGCGCGACGCGCCGTACTTGGTGGTCCCCTGCCTGGTGATGGACGGCTCGCACAGCTACGGCGACGCGCGCCGGGACGCGGCCGAGCGCGAGATGTTCGTGGTCGCCACGGGCGCGGGCGTGCAGAACTTCCTGGTGGCGCTTGCGGGCGAGCGGCTCGGCTCGGCGTGGGTGTCGTCCACGATGTTCTGCCGCGATGTCGTACGGGAGGTCCTCGGCCTGCCCGACAGCTGGGACCCGATGGGCGCGGTGGCGGTCGGACACCCGGCCGAGGCGCCGAAGGAGCGGCCGGGGCGGGTGGCGGACGCGTTCATCGAGGTGCGCTGAAGGACCCTGCGGTGCGCTGCGGGAGGTTCCGGGCCAGCCGCTGATCGGACCGGCCGGACCGGCCGGACCGGCCCCGCCTACAGCGCCCCGAAGTCGCGTGGCGACATCCGGGGCGCGCGGCGGGGCGGGGTGCGGCCGCTGAGGAGGATCAGCCGGGTGGCGCGGTGGCGCTGACCGGCGTACGGGGCGAGGAGCTCCAGCATCGCGGCGTCGTCGGCGGTGCGGTCGCCGGCCAGGGCGTACCCGACGATGCCCGGCAGATGGAGGTCCCCGACGGTGACCAGGTCGGGGGCGCCGATCGCGCGCTGCAGGGTCTCGGCGCTGGTCCAGGGGCCGATGCCGGGAACGAGGTGGAGCCGGGCCGCGGCCTCCTCCGGGGGCAGTGCGGCGGCCTCCTCCAGACGGCCGGCCACGCGTACCGCGCGCAGGATCGTCGACGAGCGCTTGGCGTCCACGCCCGCGCGGTGCCACTCCCAGGACGGGATCAGGGCCCAGGCCTTCGGGTCGGGCATGACGTACATCCGCTCCGGCATACGGTCGCCGGCCGGGCCCGGGGCGGGCTCGCCGTACTTGCGCACCAGCAGCCGCCAGCCGCGGTAGGCCTCGTCCGCGGTGACCTTCTGCTCCAGGATCGATGGGATCAGCGACTCCAGGACCAGGCCGGTCCTGGTCAGCCGCAGGCCGGGCCGGCGCCGGACGGACTCGGCGAGGAGGCGGTGGCGGGGGGCGAACTCCCCGGGTTCGTCCGCGTCCCCGAGGAGCCCCGGGAGGTGCCCGAGCAGCCACTCGGCGCCCGGCCCCCACGCCTCGGCCTCCGCCCTGCCTTCGCGGAGCGCGACGCGGAGGGTGCCGGGGCCGTCGGGGGTGCGGGAGGCTCGCCACACCGAGCCGTCCGGGGTGGTGCGGAAGGTGGGGTCGGCGGGGCCCCTTCGCAGGGGGCCCAGGACGAGGCCGAGGTCCAGGGGGCCGGGCGGGGTGTAGTGGCGGGTGCCGGTGTTCTGGGCGGGGTGGGTGGGGGGTGTGGGTACGTGGAGGTGGCCGCCGCGCACGGTGGTGCGGGTGGGGGTACGGGGGTCGAAGCGGCTTGCCACGCTTTTGAGGTTACTGGTTTCTGTGCCCCACCCCGCCCCTTCCCGAAAGCCCTGGGCGGGCGGCCGGGTGGGGGTGGGGCCCGTCTGCTGGGGGCTGCGCCCCCAGACCCCGTTGCGGGGCTGCGCCCCGGGCCCCGTGTTTGTCTGCGGGTTCGGTGGGGGCTGGTCGCGCAGTTCCCCGCGCCCCTTAGGTAGCTCCGCCCCGTCGGCGTTGGAGGGGCGGGGCCCGTTAGGGGCGCGGGGAACTGCGCGACCAGCCACAGGCGGCCCGCAGACGAGCTGGGTCCGGCCGAAATTCAGCCCCTCCGGCGTGAGAGGAGCGGCGCCCTGGCAAATTCAGCCCCTCCGGCGTGCGGAGCTGGGCCCGGCCAAGAATCAGCCCCTCCGGCGTGAGAGGGGCGGCGCCCTGGCAAATTCAGCCCCTCCGGCGTGCGGAGCTGGGCCCGGCCAAGAATCAGCCCCTCCGGCGTTTGAGGCGCGGGGTCCGGGGCAGAGCCCCGAAGCGGGGACGGGGCG
>NZ_JBHWUR010000137.1:0-18135 GCF_042737755.1 Streptomyces sp. NPDC059994 | reverse complement strand
CGAAGGGGGTCCGGGGCGGAGCCCCGAAGCGGGGTGCAGGGGCCGCAGGCCCCGCAACGGGGTCCGGGGGCGCAGCCCCCGGGAAACCCACCTCACCCCCCACCCGCCCCCGGAGGGTTAAGGGAACGGGCGGGGCGGGGGCTACGCGTCCAGGCCGATGGCGAACGCCGCCTCCAGGTCGTGCTGCGAGTACGTCCGGAACGCCACGTGCGTGTCCGTCGCCTCCACCCCGGGGATCTTGCTGATCCGCCCGGGGATGATGTCCGCGAGGTCGTCGTGGCGGGCCACCCGGACCAGCGCGATCAAGTCATAGGTGCCGGTCACCGAGTACACCTCGCTGACGTTCTCCAGCGACGCGATCGACTCCGCGATCTCGGGAATCCGGTCCACGCTGGTCTTGATGAGCACGATCGCGGTGATCACGGCTGGTTCTCTCCCTCGGTGGCGGCCGACGCGGGTGGCTTCGGTCGTTCAGGTCGTTTCACTCTAGCCGCCCCGCGGAACCGGCCCCAGGCGTAGAGAAACCCCAGGCCGAAGCCGACGAGATGGGCCAAGTACGCCACCCCGGGCCCCGTCGGAGCCGCCCGTACCGCCAGCCACTGCAACACGAACCAGAACACCAGCACCATCGAGGCGGGGAAGCGCAGGGGCAGGAAGAAGAGGAAGGGGAAGAGGCTGGTCACCTTCGCCCGGGGGAAGAGATAGAGGAAGGCGCCCAGGACGGCCGAGATCGCCCCCGACGCGCCCACCAGTGTCTGGTCGGACGACGCGTGCGCCACCGCGTACGCGAGCAGGGCGAGGTAGCCCGCGCCGAGGTAGAACAGCGCGAACCCGATCCTGCCCATGCGCTCCTCGGCCATCACGCCGAAGACGTAGAGGAAGAGCATGTTCCCCAGCAGGTGCAGCCAGTTGCCGTGCACGAAGAGCGCCGTGAGGGGGGTGACGAGCGCGCCGGGGTCACCGGCCGTGAGTTCGTTCGGGATGACACCCCACCGGGCGAAATACGAGCTCTGCGCCGCCAGCAGCGCGTCCCCCGTCCCGTACGAGGGATTCAGGCCGGACACCGGGCTGACGAGGAAGACCAGGCAGCAGAGCGCCAGCACGGTGTAGGTGACCGCGGGGCCCCGTACCACCGCGCCCCGTACGGCGCTCGGCTTGATCATGAACAGAGCATGGCGTAACCGGACCGAACGGTACAGACCGCCTCGCCGTGCCGGGGGGCAGCTGGTAGGCCGTAGGGTTACGGGCAGTACATCCGCAGTTCGACGGCGCACCGCGAGATCCTGGACCATGAACCGACCGCGCATCGAGGCATCGGGCACCGAGCCTCGACGCGGAACCGTGGAAAGAGGTCAGCACCACATGACCAGCGTTCCCCTGCCCACCGCCACCACCCGGTGGCGCTGCACCCTCTGCGGCAATCTGACCCGTTTCGACGTCACCCGCTCGTCGAAGGTCGTCGAGTACGTCCATCTGGACCTCGCCGGAGAGCCGAAGGTCGAGGAACGCGAGGTGGTCAGTGAGACCATCGAGTCGGTGCGCTGCCGCTGGTGCAACGCGGTGGACCAGATCGAGCTGGTGGACAGGCCGGGTACCGGCTCCGAGTGAGCCGCCCCGGTGGGTGACGGACGACAGTTGAGGTGACGGATCGTGGAGCATGCAAGCGGTGCCGAACCGGCCGGTGCGGCCGGTGACGGCCCCGCCGAGGTGCTCGACCGCCCGCTGCCCGAAGGGGTGCGGCGCAGGGTCGTCGCCCTGGTCTCGGACGCCTTCGGTGGGCTGACCGTCGCCGAACTGCCGTCGCAGTTGCGGCAGTACGCCCGTTTCACCCCGACTCGTCGTGCCAAGTTCGCGGGCAACGCCATGGCCGCGACCCTGGAGTCCGACCCGGTCTTCCGCCAGCGGATCGGGGAGCGCCTGAAGGAGGCGCAGCCGGAGCTGGCGGGCGCCCTGGAGTCCGGCGCGCCGCCCGCGGCCGCCGACCCCGTCGACGTGGCGGCCGCCGCGTATGTGCTGCGGCCCACCGGCTGGGTCAAGTTGGTCGCCGCCGCCGGCGAGGAGGCCCTGCGTGCCGACGCCGAGCGCGCCGACGAGGAGGGCCGGCGCGAACTGGAGCGGCTGCGCCAGGAGCTGGCGGAGGCGCACGAGCGGCTGCGCACCGAGCAGGAGGACCTGCGCACCGACCTGGCCGCCGCCCGCAAGGAAGCGGAAGCGCTCCAGCGCAAGCTGCGCAGCGCGCTCAGTGACGTCAAGCGCGGTGAGGCCGCCCTGCGCAAGGTCACCGGTGAGATCGACGGGATCAGAGCGGAGGCGGCGGCCCGGGTGGCCGCCGCCGAGAGCGAGTCGCGGCGGATCAGGACCCGGCTCACCGAGGCCGAGGCGTCCGTCGAGGCGAGCCGGCGCGCGGTGCGCGAGGGCCGCTCGATCGAGGACATGCGGCTGCGGCTGCTGCTCGACACGGTCCTGGACGCGGCGTCCGGGCTGCGGCGCGAACTCGCCCTGCCCCCGGCCTCGGTGCGGCCCGCCGACACCGTGGATGCGGTCGAACCGGGACAGATGACCCCGAAGGACATCGCGGCCAGGGCGCTCTCGGAGACCGATCCGGCGCTCCTGGACCAGCTGCTCGCGCTGCCGCAGGTGCATCTGGTGGTGGACGGCTACAACGTCACCAAGACCGGCTATCCGACGATGCCGTTGGAGAAGCAGCGGCTGCGGCTGCTCGGCGGTCTCTCCGTGCTCGCCGCGCAGACGGGCGCCGAGGTGACCTGCGTCTTCGACGGGGCCGAGCTGGCCGCGCCGGTGCTGCTCGCGCCGCCCCGTGGCGTACGGGTGCTCTTCTCGAAGCCCGGTGTGACCGCCGACGAGCTGATCCGCCAGCTGGTGCGGGCGGAGCCGTCCGGGCGGCCGGTGGTGGTCGTCTCGACCGACCGTGAGGTGGCGGACGGGGTGGCCAAGGCCGGGGCACGGCCCGTTGCGTCCGTCATGCTCCTGAAGCGGCTTTCGCGCGTCTAGTAACTCCTGTGTTCAATGCCCGAATTCGGGTGATCAGTTCCCAGCACTCTGTCAAGTGCCCATTACTACGCGTGGGATGACTGTAAAGAATCCTCCTGTCGACAGGTTTTTTTCCCATCAGGATTTGAACTGATCACAAGAACGTCACTAGGGTCGGGGCTCGAACCTTCACGCGGTTGATCACTCGTCCGGGTGGCCGTGAGGGTCCCGCCGAGTCTGAGCTGTTCGGCGGCTGAGGAAGAAGGAGCTCGCCTTCGTGGCGTCCCACCGTCGACCCAAGCCTGCGAGCCGCACCCGTGTGACCGTGCTCACCGCGACCGCTGCCGCAGCAGTCGCTCTCACGTCCCAGGCCGCGCAAGCGGACCCGAAGCCGTCGAAGAGCGAAGTGAAGTCCAAGGTCGACAAGCTGTACGACGAGGCCGAGCAGGCGACCGAGAGGTACAACGGCGCAAAGGAGAAGCAGGACCAGCTGGAGAAGCAGGTCGGCGCGATCCAGGACAAGGTGGCCCGCGGCCAGGACGAGCTCAACAAGCTCCGCGACGGCCTCGGTTCGATGGCCTCGGCGCAGTACCGCTCGGGCGGCATCGACCCCTCGGTCCAGCTCTTCCTCTCGGCCAACCCGGACGACTTCCTGGACAAGGCGTCCTCGCTGGACCAGCTGAGCGCCAAGCAGACCGAGGCGCTCCAGAAGATCCAGTCGAAGCAGCGCAGCCTGGCGCAGGAGCGCAAGGAAGCCCAGGACAAGCTCAAGGACCTCGCGGACACCCGCAAGGAGCTCGGCACCAAGAAGGCCGAGACCCAGTCCAAGCTCGCCGCCGCGCAGAAGCTCCTCAACTCGCTGACCGCCGCCGAGAAGGCCTCCCTGGCCGCCGACGACGCCCGCGCCAACCGCACCAACGAGCGCGCCGACCTCGGCAACGAGGCCCCCGCCTCCGGCCGCGGCGCCGCGGCCCTCGCCGCCGCCCAGTCCCAGATAGGCAAGCCGTACGTGTACGGCGCCACCGGCACCGCCTCGTTCGACTGCTCCGGGCTCACGTCCTGGGCCTACCGGCAGGCGGGCGTCTCCATACCGCGCACCTCGCAGGCCCAGGCCGGCGCCGGCACCCAGATCGGCCGCAGCCAGCTCAAGCCGGGCGACCTGGTGCTGTTCTACGGCGACCTGCACCACGTCGGCCTGTACGCGGGCAACGGCCAGGTGCTGCACGCCCCCAAGCCGGGCGCCAACGTCCGCTACGAGGCCATGGGCAACATGCCGTTCCAGTTCGGCGTCCGCATCAGCTGACCGCCGGGCCCCGCCGCCCTCCACCGCGTAACGAGTCGATTGCTGTCGCCCTCCGAACGGGCGAATTCCGGCAACGCCCGCTGACGCCACGCCCCGCCGGTGACCTGTGTTCTCCGGCGGGGCGTCACTTTGCGTAGGCACCGGGGTCGTTGGCACGCCGTGGCCGCCCGGCTACTGTCCGGCGTGCGGTGCCCCCGTGACTCTTCCAACTCGTCCGCCCACCCGGGCGGCAGGGGCCGCACCAGCGGAAGGAGTGCGGCTTCCTTGGCGTCCCATCGCCGTCCCACGCAGTCCGGCCTCTCCCAGAGCACCCGGGTCACCGTTCTGTCCGCCGCGGCGGCCACCGCGGCCGCGGCCTTCGCGGCGCCCGCGAGCGCCGACCCGGGCGACACCGGCAAGGAGCGGGTCGACCGGCTCTTCGCGCAGGCGGAGGAGGCCACCGAGCAGTACAACAAGGCGGACGAGCACGCCGACCAGCTGCGCGAGCAGGTCAAGCAGGCCCAGGACAGCGTCGCCCGCGGCCAGGAGCGCATCAACCGCATGAGGGGCGTGCTGGGCGCGATCGCGGGCGCCCAGTACCGCTCGGGCGGCCTGGACCCCTCGCTCGCGCTGCTGCTCTCCGAGGACCCCGACACGTATCTCGACAAGGCCGCCGCCCTCGACCGGATCGGCGAGCGGCAGAGCGCCGAGCTGCGCGAACTCCATCAGGAGCAGCGGCGGATCGGCCAGCAGCGCACCGAGGCCACTCGCAAGCTCGCCGAGCTGGAGCGAAGCCGCGCCGAGGTCGCCCGGCACAAGCGGACCATCGAGTCCAAGCTCGCCCAGGCCCGCCGGGTGCTGCTGGCGCTGCCGACGTCCGAGCGCGCCGCCTTCGACCGGGCCTCGCGCGGCGGGCGCGGCGAACTGCCCGACCTGAGCGGTGCGGTGCCCGCCTCCGGGCGTGCGGCGGCCGCGGTGGCGGCGGCCCGCCAGGCGGTGGGCAGGCCCTACATCTGGGGCGCCAACGGGCCGTCCGGCTTCGACTGCTCGGGCCTGATGCAGTGGTCCTACGCCCATGCGGGCGTGGGGCTGCCGCGCACCTCGCAGGCCCAGCGGTACGCCGGGCACCGGGTCTCGCTCTCCGAGGCGCAGCCCGGGGACCTGGTCGCCTACCGCTCCGACGCCAGCCACATCGCGATGTACGTGGGCAACGGCCAGGTGATCCACGCCCCCTACCCGGGCGCGCCGGTGCGCTACGACCCGGTGGGCATGATGCCCATCTCCTCGATCACCCGCGTGTGAACGTACGATCGGGAGGATGGCGTACGGCCGGCTGAGTGGCAGGTGGCGACGGCGCACGGCGGGATTCGGTCTCGCCGCGCTGCTGTTCGCGTCCGCCTGCTCCGCCCCGGACGCGGCCCCCGACCCGGTCACCGGCCAGGTGCAGCGCACCCTGGACGGGCGGGCGGCCGCTGTCCTCGGGCACGACGAGCGCGGTTATCTGGCCGCGCTGGACCCGGGCGCCGGGACGCTGCGGGACGCCCAGCGCGCCGAGTTCGCCAATCTGCGCCAGGTGCCGCTGGGCGCCTGGGCGTACCGGGTGACCGGGGTCAGCCGCAAGGGCGACCGGGCCACCGCCCAGGTCGAGCTGCGCTACCGGCTCGACGGGTACGACAGCGCGCCGGTGACCTCGGCCAGGGTCGTCGAGCTCGACGAGCGGGCCGGGCGCTGGTACGTGACGGGTGACCGGCCCGGCGAAGGGGCCGCCGAGCCGCTGTGGCAGCAGGGCCCGGTGTCCGTGGTGCGCGGTGCGCACAGCCTGGTCCTCGGCGTCGGCCAGGACCGTCAGGTCCTCCAGCGGATCGCGCACACCGCCGACCGCGCGGTGCCCGCCGTCTCGGCCGCCTGGCCCGGCCGCTGGGCGGGCCGGGTGGTGGTCCTGGTGCCCGCCTCGCTCGACGCGATGGCGGCGCTGCTCGGCGCGCCCCCGGCCTCGTACCGGGGGATCGCGGCGGTGACCACCGGCGAGGCGGGCGGAGCCGGGACGGCGCCCGCGGACCGGGTGATCGTCAACCCCGAGGCGTACGGCGTCCTCGGCGACCTCGGCCGGCGCGTCGTCCTCACCCACGAGACCACCCACGTCGCCACCCGCACCCGGACCTCCTCCACGACCCCGATGTGGCTCTCGGAGGGGTACGCGGACTGGGTCGGCTACCGGGGCACCGGGCGCACCCCCGCCGAGGCCGCGCCGGAGCTCCAGCAGGCGGTGCGGCGCGGCGAGGCGCCCGACGGCCTGCCCGCCGACGCGGAGTTCGGCTTCGAGGGCGGCGCGGACCGGCTGGCGCGCGCGTACGAGGGCGGCTGGCTGGCGTGCCGCATGATTGCCCAGCGCTGGGGCGAGGGGAAGCTCGCCGCCCTCTATACGAAGGTGGGCGGGCAGAAGCACCGCGAGGGCGCGCTGGAGAAGGCGATGAACGAGGAACTGGCCACCACGCCGAAGGAGTTCACGGCCCTGTGGCGCGCCTATGTACGCGACCAGCTGGGCTGACCGGCTGCGCGGGGCTCAGCCCTCCAGCTCCTGGATCGCCTCGGCCGGCCACTTCTTCTCGGCCGTGCCGGCCTCTTCCGGCGGGCGATCCTGAGCATCCCCCGCCGGAAGAGGCCGGGGCTCTCCTCGGCCCGTACGGGCTCGCCGTCGCGGTGGAAGAAGCTCGCCGGGGTGTTGAGGAACGGTGTGAACGACCAGAGCCAACAAGCTCGGTCGTTCACGGCCAAGAAGCTGACCAGCCGGGTGATCGCCGGGTGGAGGGCGCCGTCGCTCACCGGCCGGTCGTGGCCGCTCAGCGTGCGGCGTCGCCCTCCAACTGCCGCTCGCCCTCGGCCTGTCCTGGCTCGGCCTGCCGGGAATCTGTCTGGCGATGGCGCTGTCCATGGGGCTCCGGTGCGCCGCCGTCGCGCGCATGCACCGGTGGCTGCGTACGGCCGGTCAGCGGACCAGGACCGAGAAGACCCTGGTGCGGATCTGCTGAACCGGCGGCGTACGGCCGGGGACCGTACTCCGCCACAGCCGCCGGCACGCGCTCACCGAGGCCACGGCGAGGAGCCCGTTGCGTACGAACAGGAGCAGCACCCCGAGCCAGTCGCTCGCCACCACGTGCGAGAACCAGATCGGGAACTCCAGCAGCGTCACGCCCGCGGCGGCCAGCACCAGGTACGCGGGCCGGGTCATCGGGGCGCCGTGGAAGACCAGGCACACCGCCGCGAGCCCGACCAGCCAGACCAGATACTGCGGGCTGATCACACGGCTGGTGGTGGTGAAGAGCAGCACGGCCGTGAAGGCGGCGTCCACGAGCGTGCTCGGCCCGGTGCGGCGCGCCCGCGGCCGCCACAGGAGCAGCCAGCCGAACGCCACCGCCGTCAGCCCCATCGCCAGGGTGGAGACCAGCGGCACGTACGGGCCGAGGAACTCCACCGACCCGTAGTTCAGCTGCACCCGGCCCCGCCAGCCGAAGTGGCGGGCCACATGGAAGACCAGGGCGCCGAGCGACTCGACCTCGGTGCCGCGGTCGCGCTGGAAGGTGAGGAAGGCGAAGGCGCCGGGCGCGACCGCGTGGCAGCCGAGCAGGAACGCGCCCGCGGTGACGGCCGCCGCCGCCCACGCCCGGCGGGGGGCCCGGGCGAGCAGCAGCACGGGCCAGACCTTGAGCAGGGCGCCGAGCGCGGCGAGCGAGCCGAGGACCCGGGGGTGGCGGACCCCGGCCAGCAGCGCGGCCACCGCGACCGCCGTCACCATCAGGTCGTAGCGCGCGTACGCGGTGGGCCCGAGCAGCGGTACGCCCCAGACCCAGAGCCGGGCGCCCGCGCGCGACTTGCCGGGGCGCCCGGACGCGTGGAGCAGCAGCCCGAGGACCAGCGCGTCGGCGAGCAGCGCGAGGACGAAGAAGCCCGAGGCGTAGTCGAGGAAGGGCACGGCGGCGGGGGAGAGGATCGCGAGCGCGGCGGCCGGCGGGTACTGCCAGGTGACGTCGTCCAGCGGATAGGTGCCGGTCTTCAGGACCTCGTACCAGCCCTGGTAGATGACCGAGACGTCGCTGGTGACGTCAGGGCCCGGGACGAGAAGGACCCGGAAGACGCAGAGCAGCAGCAGACACCGGGTGACGGCGAACACCGCCGCCATGGCCCCGGTGCTCCTCGCGGTCCCTGTGCCGTTTCCAGCCGACATGCCCACCTCGTCCGTAAGACCGGCTTTCTGGAAGTCCGAGCAGCCATGATGCCCGGCGGGGCCGTGCGTGAGCGACGAGGCGGGGCCGTTCGGTACTGTCGGCGGCGATGCACAAGACCTTGATCGTGACCAATGACTTCCCGCCGCGCCCCGGCGGGATCCAGGCGTTCCTGCACAACATGGCGCTGCGCCTGGACCCGGAGCAGCTGGTCGTCTACGCCTCCACCTGGAAGCGGAGCCGGGAGGGCGTCGAGGCGACCGCCGCCTTCGACGCCGAACAGCCCTTCACCGTGGTGCGCGACCGCACCACCATGCTGCTGCCCACGCCCCGGGTGACCCGGCGCGCGGTCGGGCTGCTCAAGGAGCACGGCTGCTCCTCGGTGTGGTTCGGGGCCGCTGCGCCGCTCGGCCTGATGGCGCCCGCGCTGCGCCGGGCGGGCGCGGAACGCCTCGTCGCCACCACGCACGGCCACGAGGCGGGCTGGGCCCAGCTGCCCGGCTCGCGGCAACTGCTGCGGCGTATCGGCGAGGGCACGGACACGATCACCTATCTGGGCGAGTACACCCGCTCCCGGATCGCCACCGCGCTGACCGAGCGGGCGGCCGACCGGATGGTCCAACTGCCGCCGGGCGTCGACGAGAAGACCTTCCACCCGGGCTCGGGCGGCCCCGCGGTGCGCGAGCGCCTCGGCCTGACCGACCGGCCAGTGGTCGTCTGCGTCTCGCGGCTGGTGCCGCGCAAGGGCCAGGACACGCTGATCCTCGCGATGCCCGCGATCCTCGCGCGCGTGCCGGACGCGGTGCTGCTGATCGTGGGCGGCGGCCCGTACGAGACGGAGCTCCACAAGCTCGCCCAGGACACCGGGGTCGCGGACTCGGTCCGCTTCACCGGACCGGTGCCATGGGCCGAACTGCCCGCGCACTTCGGCGCCGGCGACGTCTTCGCCATGCCCTGCCGTACGCGCCGGGGCGGGCTCGACGTCGAGGGCCTGGGCATCGTCTACCTGGAGGCGTCGGCGACCGGCCTCCCCGTGGTCGCGGGCGACTCGGGCGGCGCGCCCGACGCGGTCCTGGACGGCGAGACGGGCTGGGTGGTCCGCGGCGGCTCCGCCGAGGAGTCGGCGGACCGCATCGTCACCCTCCTCCAGGACCCGGACCTGCGCCGCAGGATGGGGGAGCGGGGCCGGGCGTGGGTCGAGGAGAGGTGGCGCTGGGACCTCCTGGCGGAGAAGCTGCGGGAGTTGTTGTGAGGGTAGGGGTCGGGCGGCGGGGGCTGAGGGCACGTGGAGGGGCGCGGGGCGCCGACATCGCGCGGCGCCCGCCGCGCGGGCGCGACCAGGGCGCGTGGTGGCGCGCCCCAACCTCCTAGGGGCGCGGGGCACCGACATCGCGCGACTCCGCCACGCGGGCGGGACAAGGGCACGTGGTGCCGCACCCGCAACCTCCTAGGGGCGCGGGGCGGTGACATTGTGCGGCTCCGCCGCGTGGGCGCGACCAGGGCGCGTGGTGGCGCACCCCGAACCCTCCCAGGGGCGCGGGGCGGTGACATTGTGCGGCTCCGCCGCGCGTGCGCGGCCAGGGCGCGTGGTGGCGCACCCCCAACCCCCCAGCGGTGCGGCTCCGCCGCGTGGGCGCGGCCAGCCCCCCCACTCACCCGCAGGCGAACCCCGGGCCCACCACACTCCCACCCCTGACGGTCACTCAGATTTGAGACAACGTGAACCCTGGGCGGAAGGCCAAATTCCGCCCATGCTGCGCGCATGACACCAAATCTGACGCGCCGTCACCTCCTGGGGCTCGGCGCCCTCCAGACGGCCGCACTCCTGGGCCTCACCCGCATCACACTCAACCCCGCCCGCGCCGCCGAGGCCGCTCCGGCCACGTACACCCCCGCCCTGGTCATCGGCTCCGGCTACGGCGCCGCCGTGGCCGCGCTCCGGCTCGGGCAGGCCGGCGTCCAGACCCTCGTCCTGGAGATGGGCGGACTCTGGGACACCCCCGCCTCCGACGGCAAGGTCTTCTGTTCGACCTCCGCGCCGGACCAGCGCTCCATGTGGTTCCGCACCCGGACCGAGGCACCTCTCGCCACGTTCCTCTGGCTCGATGTCGTCAACAGGAACATCAGCCCCTACCCCGGCGTCCTCGACCGGGTGAACTACGGCGACATGTCCGTGTACGTGGGGCGCGGCGTCGGCGGCGGCTCGCTGGTCAACGGCGGCATGGCCGTCACCCCGCGCCGCGACTACTTCGCGGAGGTCCTGCCGCAGGTCGACGCCGCCGGGATGTACACCACGTACTTCCCGCGCGCCAACGCCATGCTCGGTGTGAACTCCATCGACCCGGCCTGGTTCGAGTCCACCGAGTGGTACAAGTTCGCCCGCACCTCGCGCAAGGCGGCCCAGAAGGCCGGCCTGAAGACCGTCTTCGTGCCCAACGTCTACGACTTCGGGTACATGCGGCGCGAGGCGGCCGGCACCGCCACCAAGTCCGCGCTCGCGGGCGAGGTCATCTACGGCAACAACTACGGCAAGCGGTCCGTCGACAAGACCTACCTCGCCGCGGCCCTCGGCACCGGCAGGGTCACCATCGAGACCCTGCACCACGTCCGCGCGATCCGCAGTCAGCCCGACGGCGGGTACGTGGTCACCGCCGACCGGACCGACCCGGCCGGCAAGGTCGTGGAGACCCGGGAGATCGGCTGCGGGAAGCTCTTCCTCGGCGCCGGCAGCCTCGGCACCACCGAACTGCTGCTGCGCGCCCGCGAGACCGGCACACTGCCCGCCCTCGACCCGGCCGTCGGCACCGGCTGGGGCACCAACGGCAACATCATGACCGCCCGCGCCAACCACATGTGGGACACGGTCGGCGCCAACGAGGCCACCATGCCCGCCCTGGGCATCGACGACTGGGACAACGCCGCCAGCCCGGTGTTCGCCGAGATCGCCCCGCTGCCGATGGGCTTCGAGCACTGGGTGAGCCTGTACCTGGCGATCACCAAGAACCCGCAGCGCGGCACCTTCACGTACGACCCGGCGACCGACTCGGCCAGGCTGAACTGGACGAAGGCGCAGAACCAGCCCTCGGTCGACGCGACCCGCAGGCTCTTCGACCGGATCAACTTCAAGAACGCGACGATCTACCGGTACGACCTGTTCGGCAACAACACGCCGTTCGCGGACGACTTCTGCTACCACCCGCTCGGCGGCTGCCCGTTGGGGCGGGCGACCGACGGCTACGGGAGGGTGAAGGGGTATCCGGGCCTGTACGTCACCGATGGAGCCCTCGTGCCCGGCTCCATCGGCGTCAACCCGTTCGTCACGATCACGGCGCTCGCCGAGCGCAACCTCGAACGCGTCCTCGCGGAGGACTTCGCCGCGTAGGCCCGCGCAGGCCCGCGCAGGCCCGCGTGCGCCTCAGTGGGCGTAGATCGCCTCGATCTCGTCCGCGAAGTCCTTCGCCACGACGTTGCGCTTCAGCTTCAGCGACGGGGTGATGTGCCCCGCCTCCTCCGTGAACTGGGAGGTGAGAATGCGGAATTTCCGCACCGATTCCGCCTTGGAGACCGCGGCGTTGCCGTCGTCCACCGCCCGCTGCACCTCCGCGAGCAGCTCCGCGTCCTGGCGCAGCGAGGCCGCCGTCGAACCGGCCGGCTTGCCGTGGTCCGCGGCCCAGTGGGCCAGGAACTCCTCGTCGAGCGTGACCAGCGCGCCCACGAACGGCCGCCCGTCCCCGACCACCATGCACTCCGCGACCAGCGCGTGCGCACGGATGCGGTCCTCGATCACCGCCGGGGCGACGTTCTTGCCGCCCGCCGTGACGATGATCTCCTTCTTGCGGCCGGTGATCGCGAGGTAGCCGTCCTCGTCGAGGGTGCCGATGTCACCGGTGTGGAACCAGCCGTCGGCCAGCGCCTCGGCGCTCGCCGCCTCGTTGTTCCAGTACCCCGTGAACAGGTGCTCGCCGTGCAGCAGCACCTCGCCGTCGTCCGCGATGCGCACCACCGAACCCGGCAGCGGCTGGCCGACCGTGCCGATCTTCTGCCGGTCCCACGGGTTGAACGCGGTCGCCGCGCAGGACTCGGTGAGGCCGTACCCCTCCAGGACCGTGAAGCCGATGCCCCGGTAGAAGTGGCCGAGCCGCTCGCCCAGCGGCGCGCCGCCGGAGATCGCGTACTCGCCGCGGCCGCCGAGTACCGCGCGCAGCTTGCTGAAGACGAGCCTGTCGAAGACCCGGTGCTTGATCTTGAGGCCGAGGGACGGGCCCTGCGGCGTGCCGAGCGCGCGGCTGTAGGCGATCGCGGTGTGCGCGGCCTTGTCGAAGATCGCGCCCTTGCCGTCCGCCTGCGCCTTGGCCCGCGCCGCGTTGTAGACCTTCTCGAAGACCCGCGGCACACCGAGGATCAGCGTCGGCCGGAACGAGGCCAGCTCGTCGGTGAGGTTCTTGATGTCCGGTACGCAGCCGAGCTTGATCGGCGCCATCACGGACGCCACCTCGACCAGCCGCCCGAAGACATGGGCGGCGGGCAGGAAGAGCAGGACCGAGCACTCGCCGGTGCGGAAGAGCGGCTTGAGGCGCTCCACCACGTTGCCGCACTCCGCGAAGAAGGCGCGGTGGGTGAGCACACAGCCCTTGGGGCGGCCGGTGGTGCCGGAGGTGTAGACGATGGTCGCCGGGTCGTCCGCGTGCGCCGAGGACATCCGCTGGTCGAGCAGCTCGTCGGAGACGTCCGCGCCGGTCGCGGTGAGCTGGGCCACCGCGTCCGCGTCCAGCTGCCAGACGCCCTTGAGGGCGGGCAGCCCGGACTGCACGGAGGTGACGGAGGCCTGGTGCGCCTCGGACTCGACGACGCACAGGGTCGCGCCGGAGTCGCCGAGGATCCACTGGATCTGCTCGGGCGAGCTCGTCTCGTACACGGGGACGGTGACCGCGCCCGCGCTCCAGATGGCGAAGTCGAGCAGCACCCACTCGTAGCGGGTGCGGGAGAGCAGGGCCACCCGGTCGCCCGGCTCGACACCGGCGGCGATGAGGCCCTTGGCCACACCGCGGACCTCGGCGAGGAACTGGGTGGCGGAAACGTCGGTCCAGCGTCCCGCGACCTTGCGGCCCATGACCGCGACATCGGGATGCTGAGCGGCATTGCGGCGGATCAGATCCGTCAGGTTGCCGTCCGTGGGGACCTCGTACAGGGCCGGAAGGCTGAACTCGCGCAAGACTGCTGCTCCTCATCGGGCGCCGGTGCCACGGCTCTGTGTGACGCACCGGCTTGGTCCAAGATCGGGCAGGTGCCCGGAGAACCCGTGGGGGCGGTGCTCCGAGCACGACTGGACTGCCCGGACGTTACCCACCGGTAGTGGGTTCCCGATAGGGGGTCCTGGTCAGATGTTCGCTGCGTCACACGGATTTCGTGCCGCTTCACGCACAGTAGTCCACTCCTTTCGCGACTCGGAAGTAACCGCAGGTCCGGCGCCCTAGGGTGGCTGCATGCGAGTACATGTGATCAGCGATGTGCACGGGAACGCCGAGGGCCTGGCGAAGGCGGGCGACGGCGCGGACGCCCTCGTCTGCCTGGGTGACCTCGTCCTTTTCCTCGACTACGCCGATCACTCGCGAGGGATCTTCCCCGACCTCTTCGGTGTCCGGAACGCGGACCGGATCGTCGCGCTGCGCACCGCCCGCCGCTTCGAGGAGGCCCGTGAGCTGGGCCGCTCGCTCTGGGCCGGACTCGACCGGGAGGCGGCCATCGAGTCGGCGGTCCGCCGTCAGTACGCCGAGATGTTCGCCGCCTTCCCCACCCCGACGTACGCCACCTACGGCAATGTCGACATACCGACCCTCTGGCCGCAGTACGCCGGACCGGGCACCACCGTCCTGGACGGCGAGCGGGTCGAGATCGGCGGGCGCGTCTTCGGCTTCGTGGGCGGCGGGCTGCGCACCCCGATGCGGACGCCCTATGAGGTCTCCGACGAGGAGTACGCGGCCAAGGTCGAGGCGCTCGGCGAGGTCGACGTGCTCTGCTCGCACATCCCGCCGGACGTTCCCGAGCTCTGCTACGACACGGTGCCCCGCCGCTTCGAACGCGGCTCGCGCGCCCTGCTCGAAGCCATCCGCAGGACGAAACCCCGGTACGCCCTGTTCGGCCACGTCCACCAGCCGCTCGCCCGCCGGGTACGGGTCGGCCGCACCGAGTGCGTGAACGTCGGCCACTTCGCCGCCACGTCCCGGCCCTTCGCCCTGGAGTGGTGACCCGGGCTCCGGGCAGAGGCCCCGGCCGCACGCGATAGCCTGCACGTCTACCGACCCCCACACACCGGCCCGCGCACTGGAGGAGCCACGACGATGGCGGAACACACCAGCTCGTCTATCACCATCGAGGCGGCACCGGCCGAGGTGATGGGGGTGATCGCCGACTTCGCCCGGTACTCGGAGTGGACCGGCGAGGTGAAGCAGGCCGAGGTGCTGTCCAAGGACGCCGAGGGCCGGGCCGAGCAGGTCCGCCTGGTGCTCGACGCGGGCGCCATCAAGGACGACCACATCCTCAAGTACACCTGGGACGGCCCCCACAAGGTGAGCTGGAGCCTGGTCAAGTCCCAGATGCTGCGCGCCCTCGACGGCTCCTACAGCCTCGTCGGCGCCCCCGGCGGCCACACCGAGGTCACCTACCAGCTGACTGTCGACGTCAAGATCCCCATGCTCGGCATGATCAAGCGCAAGGCCGAGAAGGTCATCATCGACCGCGCGCTCGCGGGCCTGAAGAAGCGCGTCGAGTCCGGCGCGGCCGGTTCCGCCGACGGGGCCGAGAAGGCCTGACGTGCGTACGGTCCTCGTCACCGGTCCCGGCGGCGCGGGCCGTACCACCGTCGCCGCCGCGACCGCGCTGGCGGCCGCCCGGCGCGGTGAGCGCGTCCTGCTCCTCAGCGGCGACCGCGACGACCCGCTCGCCCGGCTGCTCGGCGGCGAGGAGGTGGCGCGCCTCGACGTCGTACGTATCGACTCCGGCGCCCACTTCCGTACCGAACTGCTCGCCCTCCAGGACCGGGCCGGGACCGTCCTGGAACTCCTGGGCGCCGGCCGCCTCGACGGCGAGGAGCTGACCGAGCTGCCCGGCGCCGAGCAGCTGGCCCTGCTCAAGGCCCTGCGCGAGGCGGCGGCGGGCGACCACGACCTGGTCGTCGTCGACATGCCGCCGGTCCATCAGAGCGTCGCCGCCCTCGCCCTGCCCGGGCAGCTGCGCCGCTATCTGCGCCGCCTCCTGCCGCCCGAGCGCCAGGCCGCCCGCTCGCTGCGCCCGGTCCTCGCCCAGCTCGCCGGGGTCCCGATGCCCGCGCAGTGGCTGTACGAGACGGCCGCCCGCTGGGACGCGGAGCTGGCCGCCGTCGAGGCCGTGGTGGAGGACCCGGCGACGACCGTACGGCTGGTCGCCGAGCCCTCGCCGGCCGCCGCGGCCGCCCTGCGCACCGCCCGCCTCGGCCTCGCCCTGCACGGGGCGGCGCTGGACGCGGTGGTCGCCAACCGCGTGCTGCCCACCGGCTCGGCGGACCCCTTCCTCGCCGCCCTCTCCGGGCAGCAGCAGTGCGTGCTCAAGGAGCTGGCGGAGGAGTTCGCCGCCGTACCGCTGCACGAGGTCCCGCACCTGGGCCGCGACCCCCGGGGCATCGACGAGCTGGATGAACTGATCGACGGGCCGACCGGCGAGATCGGCCTCTTCTCCGAGGACGGCGACGCCTCCGTACGCCCCGGGCCCTGGCACATCGAGGACCGGCTGGCCGACGACGGCGTCCTGGTGTGGCACCTGCCGCTGCCCGGCGCCGCCCGCGACGGGCTCGGCCTGGTGCGGCGCGGCGACGAACTCCTGCTCACCGTCGGCCCGTTCCGCAAGATCACCACCCTGCCCTCCGCGCTGCGCCGCTGCACGGTCTCCGGCGCCGGGCTCACCGGCGGCGTCCTGCGGATCCGGTTCACCCCCGACCCGGATCTGTGGCCCCGCACGCGCTGAACGCCGTACCCCCGTTCGGGTAACGTCGAGAGAACAGACCCTTCTCTTCAGCAGCTGGAGTCCGCCATGAGCGAAGCCACCGAGCCTCCCGCCCCCGACGCGGATGCCTGGGCCGACGCGTGCGCCGAGGACCTCGCCGAGGAGAAGGCGCGCCGCCGCGCCACCTACGGCCCTTCCCCAAGCTCTCGGCTTCGCTCGGGCAGGGGACACCCCATCCCCGGCTCGGCCGCCGAGGAACTGCGCAAGCTGGTCGACGCCGTCGCCGACAAGGTCGCGTCCCTCCAGTCCTCGCTGCCCGGCATGGCCGCGCAGAGCGCCGTACAGCAGCTGATCGGCCAGGCGAAGGCCGTGGTCGAGCCGGTCATCGAGCGCAACCCGCAGGTCTTCGACCACCTCGCCGCGGCCGGTGGCGAGCTGCTCGCGGCCTACCGGTCGGCGGTCGAGGGCCATGAGCGCCGCTGGGCCTCGGACGGGTCCTCGGGCACGGGGCCGGGCCGGTCTTCGGACGGGTCCTCGGGCGAGCCGAAGAAGGACGACGGCGGGACGGGCGCGGGGCCGACCGAGCACATCGACCTGGACTGACTGACGGGTGCCCGCCCTCGGGTACGGTTGGCCTTAGCGGGGCTCGACCGAAAACTGAGGGACTTAATGGGACTCACCATCGGCGTCGACATCGGCGGCACCAAGATCGCGGCGGGAGTGGTCGACGAGGAGGGCCGCATCCTGGAGACGCACACCGTGCCCACGCCGCCGACCGCTGACGCCATCGTGGACGCGATCTGCGCCGCGGTCGAAGGGGCCGGCAAGGGGCACGAGATCGAGGCCGTCGGCATCGGCGCCGCCGGATACGTCGACGACAAGCGCGCCACCGTGCTGTTCGCACCCAACATCCACTGGCGCCACGAGCCGCTGAAGGACAAGGTCGAGCAGCGGGTCGGGCTGCCCGTGGTCGTCGAGAACGACGCCAACGCGGCGGCCTGGGGCGAGTACCGCTTCGGCGCGGGCCAGGGCCACGAGGACGTCATCTGCATCACGCTCGGCACGGGCCTGGGCGGCGGCATCATCATCGGCAACAAGCTGCGCCGCGGCCGCTTCGGCGTGGCCGCCGAGTTCGGCCACATCCGCGTGGTGCCCGACGGGCTGCTGTGCGGCTGCGGCAGCCAGGGCTGCTGGGAGCAGTACGCCTCGGGGCGCGCGCTCGTGCGGTACGCCCGCCAGCGCGCCAACGCGACCCCCGAGAACGCCGAGATCCTGCTCGCCCTCGGGGACGGCACGGTCGAGGGCATCGAGGGCAAGCACATCAGCGCGGCCGCCCGCCAGGGTGACCCGGTCGCGGTGGACTCCTTCCGCGAGCTGGCCCGCTGGGCGGGCGCGGGCCTGGCCGACCTGGCCTCGCTCTTCGACCCCTCCGCGTTCATCGTCGGCGGCGGCGTCTCGGACGAGGGCGAGCTGGTCCTGGACCCGATCCGCAAGTCGTTCCGGCGCTGGCTGATCGGCGGCGAGTGGCGGCCGCACGCGCAGGTGCTGGCCGCGCAGCTCGGCAACAAGGCCGGTCTGGTGGGCGCGGCGGACCTGGCCCGTCAGGGCTGAGCGCCGTCTTCCACACCGTGTTTTCAGGCTGATTGAGCGCCCGCCGCGTCCGTCACG
>NZ_JBHWUR010000136.1:0-18824 GCF_042737755.1 Streptomyces sp. NPDC059994 | reverse complement strand
GAACGGGGCTATCCAGGACGGCTCCGACGCCGTGATCACACCAGCCACAGTAAGATCATCTCACCTGTGACCAGCAGTTACGGGACAGCCCTTAGTACGCCAAATCCCCAGGCACCACACCCGCCCCGTCCCCGGCCACGGCAGCCCCACCGTCCCGCGGCCCAGGCGGCACAGCCGCCACCCCCAGCTGCGCCAGCCCCGCCGTCAGCTCCCCGCGCGAAGCCACCACCGCCGGTACGCAGTCGGGCGCAAGCCGCACCGCCGAAGCGAGCACCTCCACCAGGCTGAGCGGCTCCTCGACGCCGCCCAGATGCCGGTACTCCACCGCCGCCAGCACCGCCAGCCGCTCCCACAGCCCCAGCCCCGCCCGCCGGTGCTCCCGCAGCAGCACCCGCGACGCCTCCTCGACGTCCACACCCGCGCCGAACAGCTCGTGCAGTCGCCCCCGCAGCTCCTCCATGTACGCCATGTACGCGCGCACTTCCGCCTGTCCCACCAGCGGCCCGTGCCCCGGAACCACCACCCGCGGATCCAGGTCGAGGATCCGCCGGCACGCGTCGACGACCCCGCTCAGCGGCCCGGCCCAGTGCACCGGCACATCCCCGACGAACAACACGTCGCCGGCGCACACCACCCCGCTCTGCGGCAGATGCACGACCAGGTCCCCGACGGTGTGCGCGGGCCCCACCTCGTACAGCTCCACCGGCGTCGAGCCCACCAGCAGATCCAGGCGGCCGCTGAACGTCCGCGTGGGCGGGGCGACTTCGAGGCCGCCGTAGTCGTAC
Source organism: Streptomyces sp. NPDC059994 (assembly GCF_042737755.1). Lineage (NCBI taxonomy): Bacteria > Bacillati > Actinomycetota > Actinomycetes > Kitasatosporales > Streptomycetaceae > Streptomyces > Streptomyces sp. NPDC059994. Next base: position 18,039 of record NZ_JBHWUR010000136.1, on the reverse strand, counting down.
CGCCCGAAGTGCGCCAGCAGATACCGCTCGAAGGCGACCTCGTCCCGGCACCCGTCCAGCATCGTCTGCAACTGCCCCGGCGTCGGCTCCGCGCACAGATGCGCCAGATTGGCGTCGGTACTGATGATCTCCGCGTCCGGGAACAGGCCGTTGCCGTAACTGTGGTCGCCGTTGGCGTGCGTGTTGACGACCGTCGACACCCGGGCACCCGGCGCCGATACCCGCCGCGCCGCCGCGGCGAGCGCGCGGGTCAGATCAGCGGTGTACGGGGTGTCCACCAGCAGGGTCTCGGTGCCGGAGTTCACCACGACGCAGTTCGCCATGCCCCAGGTGCCCGGGAACTGCGGCAGCCATGCGTGGACTTGGTCGTCGAGCCGGACGAGTTCGGTAGGAATACGCATGCCCGCATTCTGCGCGGGGCCGACCGGGGGCGGCCGAGCGGGGTCGGCCCGGGCCGGCAGACGGGGGCGGGCCGGGCAGCCCCCGCGGCCACCCGCGCACCATCGGGCCCAATCTGGTGATGGTCCGTCAACTCGCAACCCGAAGAGCCTGTTTGCTCGACTCCGGGCCCGCAGACGCCGGGGGAGGGGCGGCGGTTCCTCTACCCAGGCCGCCGCCCGGACCGGGCCGGGCGCGCAGGGTGCGGGGCAACACGATCCGATCCGTCCACCACGTGCGATGTAAAGGACGCTTGACACCCCCAGATGTAAAGCCTGCTTTCCATATATGCGGAACGACCTACGTCAGCTACGTGTGGCCAAGGGCCTCTCCCAGCAGGAGTTGGGGCAGGTGCTCGGCGTGTCCCGGCAGACGATCAACGCCATCGAGCAGTGCCGCTACGACCCCTCACTGCCCCTGGCGATCCGTATGGCCCGCTACTTCGCAAAAACGGTGGAGGAGATCTTTCATGTCGATTGACCACAAGCCCGAGGCCACGCGTGGCCGGCGCTGGGGCGTTCCGGCCCTGGGTCTGGCCATCGGTGTCGGCTACATCGCGATCTTCATGGTCCGGCACGAGCCTGGGATGGCTGCCACCGGCTTCACCGTCATGGCCGTCTACGTGCTGATCCTCGTGATGGCATCTCGCCGCTCGGAGGCCGCCGCCCTGCTGCGCGGCGAGGCCACGGACGAGCGCCGCCACGCCATCAACCAGCGTGCGTCCGCGTTCACCATGAACGTACTCCTGCTGGTGCTCCTGACCGGATTCGTGACCGAGCTGATCCGGGGACACAGCGGCCACCTCTTGGACGTCCTGTGCGGCGTGTCCGGCGTCATCTACATCGCGGCCACCATATTCTTCTCCCGCCGCGGCTGACTGCCTCTCACCGGCGGGCGCTGTGTTCCGGCAACGCGGGGCGCTCGGGTGTGCGTGGGGCGCGGGGGATGCGCTATATTCGATCTTGAGCTTGCAGCAGCGACAAGCGGCTGCGGGCCCGGCGTTGGTGGTCCAAGGAAAGGCGCCCCACTTCCTGTGGGGAGATGCAGGTGCAAGGCCTGCCCAGCGCTCACATGCACAAAGGCCCTGGCCTCCCTATGGAGGCCAGGGCCTTTTGTCTGCGGTCACCCAGCGCGTCCATCCCGCTGGAAGACGTGCGACGTTTGCGAACGTGTACTCCGTGCCCACGCGCCGGGCGCAAGATGCGCCGACTGCCGCCACACACGGGCGCCCGAAGGCATCCCGGCAGAAGCCTCACCCGTGGAAGCCCTGAGCGCCTGACACCGGCAGCCTTGGTGCCTGCGGACGTGTGGCCAGGCATCGGCACAGGCCCGAGCCCGGGAACCCCTGGTCCTGCGCCCTTGCTGCCGGGCGGGCTGTGGGGCGCGGTTTCCTGTCGGGGCCGGGCGATGCCGACGGGGCCATGGGGGAGGCCGACCATGTGCCCGGCCACGGCGGTTCGTAGCCTGACCATGCTGTCGCTTGACCACGGGCCGGGCGTCGGTGGCCGGCGGCAGGGCTGAGCGGTTCTCCCCGTCGATGCGCGTCAGCTCGTACACCCGGCAGTGCGTTCCGCGTCGCCGCTGTGAACGGTCATCGGACCGCGGACACCGAATGACGCGCCGCCCCCCCTTGGCCGGCAAGGCTTTCGAGCCTGCCCGTAAACGATCTTCGCGTCGTGTTATCACCGCGTTATGCCCGTGTTATGCCTCCCGGTCACGATTGCTTCATCGGGTCTGCGGCGGGGCCCCGGGCCGGGGGCATCGTACGTGGGTGCCTCCCGCCGGGAAGCCGTCCCGGGCTCGGACATGAAGATCAAGAGCGGCCGTGTGTCGCTGACCTGCGGGGGGGTTTCCTTGCTTCGCTTCAAGAGCAACACTGCGGCCGCTGCGGCCGCTGCGGGCGTGGGCCTGGCCGCTGCCGGCCTTCTGGCCGGCGCCGGAACGGCTGCCGCCGGCACCAACGGCCAGCAGGTGACGGTGTCGACCCGCTGGTCCGACCAGATCAGGATCTGCGGCCGCAACCAGGCCGACGAAGAGGCCTGCACCGGCTGGATCGCCACCCCCAACGCCTGGACCGCGCTGCCCGGTTGGTGGTGGAAGGGCGAGCTGGTGATCCAGGGCTACCAGCAGGAGAACGGGGAGTACCGCGTCGGCTACTGCGACGTGTTGCCCTCGCAGCCCTCGGACTGGACGCAGTGCAACCTCTACGGCACGCTCTGACGGCTTCGCGAGGCGACCGTGCCGGTGCCGGCGGGGCTGGACCGCCCATCTGTGACCAGGCCGCTGTCTGTCCCGGCCGCGCCATGTCAGGGCCGGGGCGCCATACGTACACCTACAGCAATTCACCTACAGGGGACACTCATGCGCAAGACGACCAAAATGCTTATCGCGGGCGCCGCAGCGGTGGCAACCGTCGCCGGTGTGGCCGGATCCGCTTCGGCGAACAGCACAAACGCTCTGTACCGTGGCCAGACCCTGAACGTCGGGGACTCGGTCACCGGTATCACCGGCACCAGCACTTGGTACCAGCTGACCATGCAGTCGGACGGCAACCTTGTCGAGTACCGCTGGGACGGCGACCCGACCCAGGGCTCCCAAAGCCGTAGGGTGTGCTGGGCATCGAACACATACGGGTCCGGCGCCAACCACGCGACGTATCAGGCGGACGGCAACTTCGTGGTCTACACCCTGGGCGGTTTCGCGGCATGGGCGTCGAACTCCGCGGGTGGAGGGGGCTCGACCGTGGACATCAACTCGCGCGGTGCCCTGTACGTCGGCACCAGGCAGATCTCCGGGCCGTGCTGACCGATCTCCCGAGCTGACCGACGAGTCGGTGCCGTCTCGCAAGCCGCGAGCCGCGAGCCGCGAGGCGCAAGCCGCAAGCCGCAAGCCGCAAGCCGCAAGCCGCAAGCCGCAAGCCGCGAGGCGCGAGGCGGCACCAGCGCTTCAGCTCGACGGTTGAGGGCGGTGGCACGTTCCTGTACCGGGGATGGTTCCTTGCCGCTTCGGCGGTGCATTCGCGGGAGGCGCGGGCGAGGTGGGTCTGGGTGCCGGTGAGATGTCTGCTCATGCTCGGTACCGGTAGCGGCGCCGGTGCCGGTGCGTACGGCCAGGCCCGGCCCTCCGAGAGATCGGAGGGCCGGGCCGAGCGGCTGCGGGCCCTACCGCATCGGGTACTTGGCCTCCCGGGCGACGAGGGCGACCAGGGCGACGAGGGCGGTGTAGGCGGCGAGACGGCGGGAGCGAGCAGCGTCCCGATGGGTTCCTCGCGGCGCGCCAGGACGGAGGCAACGCCGACCGTCCAGGTGACGAGCAGCGCGGGAGTGTGGCGCAGATGCTCCAAGTCCTCGATGCACGCCCTTTCGAAGGCCCCGGATGCCAGAGCCGCGTCAGCGAGTCGTCCGCATGGGCGGACCTGCGTGGACCGGGTTGGGTGAGACGCGTTGGACTTGGTACGACCCGAGCCGGACACCACACACCCCCGGACAGCGGGCCTTGAGTACCAGCACTCATGACACGGCTGCCGCACTGCGATGAGGTAGAGGCATGTCTCGCTCCCTGCCGCTCACCTGGGCTCTGCGCACCGCCGCTCTGCTCGCCGTCGCGGGCACCGCAACAGCCTGCGCCGGCCGCGTTGACCCTTCCGCGCGCTCGGACAGACAGGCATGGGATGCGATGCACCCATCTGCCCTGGACGCGGTGAAGGCCGTTGACCCGCACATCAGACCGGAAGAACTCGCCGGGGGACGCGACGCGTGCCACCCCACGGATTTCATCGGCGACTCCGAGGACGAGAGCGAGGTCATCGGGTCCGCCCAGATCACCCTCTACGCGTCCCCGTCGGACAAGCGCACGCCGACGCAGCTCGCACGCGAAGTCGTCACGCGGATGGAGCGGAAAGGATGGAAAGGGCCACGCCCTGACGACATCGCACCAGTGAACGGCGAGGTCTCCGCGAGGCTGAAGATGCCCGGCTCAGGCATGGCCACCGTCTCCGCGAGCCATGAACGCCCCACTGGGGCCCCGGCCTTCAACCGGATGACAGTCGACCTGACCACCGAATGCCTGCGTAACTCGGACTGGCACGGGTGAGTGGTTGCCCCCCTCGTCCGCGAGCCGAGGCGCCGGGCTTCTTGTTGACCAGGCTCTCGAACCCGTGGTGGTGGTCATGGAGCCAGGGCAAGCAGGAAGGCTCCTGAGCGATCACCGACCTGTCGCGGGTGTGCGCTTGTACTCCACGATGACCGGCGTTCCGTTCTCGTCCGGGCCCGGGGGATCGATACGGCCCCGGTGCCGCCCTGCGGGGTATTCACTCGCCAGGAAGCGGATACCGAGAGTCGTCACCGGCGAGCCAGGTGTCTGGGGCACGTGCCCCTCGCAGACGTGGAACGCCTTAGGGACGTTCATCGGCTCCCTTTCGTCTGCCTCGGTCCTGCGAACGAGCAAACGAGCGGACGAGCGGACGAGCGAAAGAGCAATCGTGCAATCGAGGTCCAGAGACTTTGATTCCGGTGTCAGCCGCCGTCAGCGCCGGCGGTGTTCAGGAAGTGGTCTGCGTCCTGGGGAGTGGCGAGCCGGCGGAGCTCCAGCCATGAACTGTCGGCGAAGTGGATGCGGAAGGTTGCGAAACCACGCGGTTGACCGGTCTCCGCTTCGATGCGTGCCTCGTGGCGGCTGAACTCCGTCACGATCTGGAAGTCGTCGGCCTTGGTGGGCGACAGCCGGCGGCGGGGCGAGGCGGCCACGCAGATTCGGTCCCGAGCCAGCAGGACGAGGCGTCGCGGGTTGGGGGACTGCGAGTACCAGCGCAGCAGTAGCTGGCCGGCGGTCAGGCCCCAGTCTCCGTCGAAGACTCCCTCAGCCGGGTCCCGATCGGCCGTTGTCGGCGGCTTGGGCAACCGAGTGTCGCCATCGGTCGTCTGCTGGACCTGCCTGCCCCGTGCGGGCTTGGACCTGCGATGTCCGTCGGTCTTCTTGCTCAGCGTGTCGAGGAGGTACCACGGGACGATGATGAAGAACCCCAGTACGGCGCCCACGTAGAGCAGCCAGTGGTGTCGCCCCTTGAGCCGTCCCTTCCCCGCCGCTCGGTGGACGTCCTTGGGCGGCGTCGGGATCGCCTTCCCTATGCCGCACCACACCAGGGCCAGGGGTTCCTCGCCCAGGATCTTCCGGGCCCGTCGTTCCACCTTGCGCTTGGCCATTCGAAGATCGTACGACGGGACAGCCGGGGGATCGGAGGGCGGGGCAGGGCTTCGGATGAGGGCGCTTTGAAGAACTTCGGCAGAGATTCGAGGGGTGGCTCATTCAAAACACCCCAGTCGCTCCGCAGCGGAGGACGTTCATGCCGGCGGGATCACTTTTCCAGTGACACCGCCGCCTCCTTGCCGGGGCCGCTGCCACATCACTCGCCAAGCGAGGCGAGGCGTTCAGGGTGGGTAGATGTCCCGGCGCGGAGCAGGGCGGACGAGTGTGCCCGAGCTGGAACCGGGCGCAGCCTGATGCCGAGCTGCGGGCCGCAGCTCCGGATCACGTTCCTGAACTACAGGCCATGGACGTTGGCCAGGTCCGATGGTGGTTCAGCCGCAGCCGACCCCGCAGACCCACGAAGGCGTCGAACTGCACTCGGCAGGAAGTGCGTCCGGCGCCCCTTGCACCCCACGTTCTCGTCGGGGGTCCGTGTTCTTGACGGGCGGTCGGCGCAGCTCGCCCCTGTTGTCGCGAGCGTTCGCCTCGGGCGAGCTTGTGCTTTCCGCCGCGGGTCGTCCCGGCGGGCAGGCGAGGGGCTGCGCGCCAGGCAGGCTCCGTGCTGCCCGGAAGCCGCCGCTGCCCCTCGCCTTCAGATCACGGGCCCTGGCCGAGGCCGCGTCAGCCGTTGCGGTCGTCGTCGAACTCCTCGTTCAGCAGAGCGCCGCCCACCAGGCGGGCCGGCCCCACGGAGTCACCGGGCCGGCCCCAGGAACTGGGTGGCCGCCAGGCGTGCGTACAGGTTGTCCTGGTCGAGCAGTTCCGTGTGGGTGCCTACCGCGCGTACCCGCCCCGCGTCCATCACCACGATCCGGTCGGCGTGGGTCACCGTTGAGAGGCGGTGTGCCACGACGAGGACGGTGGTCTGCCGGGCGGCCTGCGTGATGACGTCGCGTACCGCCAGTTCGTTGACGGCGTCGAGCTGCGAGGTCGCCTCGTGGTGGACGGGCGGAAGGTCATCGCGGTAGCGGAAACTCACGTCCTCGAAGCGGACCGACGCCGGGCCGCCGGCCGCCGCCGATGTCCAGGGCCGCTCGGGGTGTTCCTGCTCCAGGGGCTCCGTTTCCAGCCGCTCCACTTGGGCGATGCGGGCGATGGCCGCTGATCCCTCCTGATACTTGGAGGCCGCCTCGGCCAGCTTGTCCACCGGCTCGATGAGGTAGAAGAGGTAGAGCAGGAAGGCGATCAGAGTGGACACGGGGATCGTCCCGGAGGCCACGCGTGCCCCGCCGACCCCGAGCACCGCGAGGAACGACAGCTGCATGGCCAGACCGACCGACCCCTCCGCCACCGCCTCCCACTTCGCACTCGTCACGCCGTGCTGCCAAGACCGCCGCAGTGCCGCGTCGGCGACCGCGGTCTCGCGCTGTTCGGCACCTGACGCCTTGACCGTCCGCAGCGCGCCGAAGATCCGTTCAAGGACGGAGGAGACCTCCCCGACCGCCTCCTGCGCACGCTCGGTGGCCCGCGCGATCCTGGGCATCACCAGGGCGACGGCCCCGCCGATCAGCACGCCCACAGCCACGGTGACGCCGAGCAGCACGGCGTCCATGAGGGCCATCATGACGATGGCCGCGGCCAGGGTCACGGCACCGGTGGCACCGTTGACGATCGCCTGAGTGGTGACGGCGCGCAGGAGCGTCGTGTCGGAGGTGACCCGTGACATCAGGTCGCCCGGCTGGTTCCGCTCGGCCTCCGTGAGGCGCAGCCGCAGCAGTCGCCCGACAAGGGTGCGGCGGGCGGCCAGCACGACCGACTCCGCGGTCCGCTCCAGTACGTACGCGCCGAGCGCCTGGACCACCGTGCCCACCACCACGAGCGCGGTGAGGGCCAGGAGGATCCTGCTGATCGTCTCACCGGAGCCCAGCCGGTCCACGAGGACCTTCGTGGCCAGGGGCTGGAGCAACCCGCTCCCGGCCCCGATCAGGGTGAGCAGGGCGGCGAGCGCGACGGCCTTGCGGTGCGGTCGGAAGTGGGCGTGCAGCGCCTTGAACGTCCTGGGGGCGGTCAGGCGTGCGGTGTCGGCGGCCGACGGGTCGGTCGCGGTCATGGTGGGTCCCTTTTGTCGTCCGGTTGTCCGGTACTGCGGTCGCGGATCCGGGCACCAGGTCGTGCCCGCGCGTCAGCTGGGGTCGGAGTGCTCAGCCGGACAGCCGAGCGAAGCTCTCCCCGGCGTGGTGGACCAGGCCGGCGTACAGATCGGGCCGCAGGACCGCCAGGATTCCGGCCGCCGCGAGGAAGACGATGAGGGCCGCTTCCCAGCCGCCCCTGAGGTGTCCGTGTGACAAGCACCCGCCCGTCGCGCACCTCTTGCAGGGCGGCGTGCCGGGGGCGGCCGGGGCCGGTGCGCGGCCGTCTCGGGCCACTCGCTTGTCGTCCATGCGTCCAGGCTCGGCGAGGGGCCGGCCCACGGGTATCCGGCAGTCATCCGGACCCCATCCCCCAGGTGGCTGGAGCAGACCCTCCAGGTGGCCGGTGTACCCACTGGTGAGGAGGGGCGGTGTCAGCGGCGAGCCGCTGACAGGCATGCGCGGCGACGGATCCCCCAGGCCGTCGGACCGACTCGCCTCCCCGGTCCGCGGTCCACTGGTGCGAGCCGCTCGGGGTGGTGGCCATCCGCCAGATACCGGACCCAGTCGGCGACGCCGTCCGTGGCCGACAGCGGGGGGCCGATGTGTACGACGTACATGCCGAACACCGCCAACGCGCGGGCCAGGTCCACCCCGACAAGGCGTCCCATCGATGGACCGCCCGGGGCCGGCACAGCGGACTCGGGCGAGGTTCGAGGCTCAGGAGGCGATGTCTCCCGGGGTGGCTGCATCTGTGTCATAGGGAGAATCTCGTGGTGACGCCAGGAGGCGGGCCATCCGGCAGCCTTCGGTAACGGCTCCGCCGGTCGGCGAAGACCACCCCGCCGACCGGCGGAGCCGTGGCTCGACCGGTCCGGCAGGATCGGGCGGTCCGGCAGGATCGGGTGGTCCCTGTCCCGGGATGTGTAACTGGTGCGGACTTGGCGGGAGTTGGTGTCGCCCATGACAACCGCGCGCGTGCGCATCGCCCCGCCGGCCTCCAGCCCTCCAGCCCGTCTGTCGCGCTGTCACAGGTAGCGGTCGATGGCGGGCAGGAGCGACTGGAAGGTTTCCCCGGATGCGGGTTCGCCGATGGCGGCCAACTGCCAGCCCTCGCGCAGGCGGACGACCTTGGCCATGATCTGGGCGGTGTGGGAGCCCCCGCCGGACAGGGTGTAGCGGGCGAGTTCGCCGCCCGTGGTGTCGTCCACCAGACGGCAGTAGGCGTTCTCGACCTCGTCGAAGGTCACCCCGGTGAAGGAGTTCACGGTGAAGACGATCTGATCGACCTCCGGGGGGACCCGTGTGAAGTCGACGATGATGGATTCGTCGTCCCCCGGTCCGTCGTCCCCCGGTCCGTCGCCGCCGGTCCGGTTGTCGCCGGAGTGCCTCACCGCGCCGTAGGCGCTGACCAGGGATGCGAAGTAGACGACCTCCAGCACCTCCCGGCCCGAGTACAGCACTGCGGAGGCATCGAGGTCGATCTCCCTGGGCCTGATCAGTTTTCCGAGGAACCCCTTGCGCTGGGCCGCCTGCCAGCCCAGGCCCATGCGTACCCGGATGAGGGGGGTCGCGTCGGACTTGGCCAGGCTGATCCTCTGGCCTTTGGCGAGGTTTACGGACAGGACGGACATGAAGGCTCCCGGGACTGGATCGAGGGGGGCCGGGCGAGTGCGGCGGCCCGGTGGGGCCCGCCGCCCGCACGCGGAGGGGGCTTCCGCGCGAGCGGCGCGGGCGGCGGGGGCTGGGTCGCTTCGGTGTCAGAGGCTGACGCCGAAGTCCTGGACGATGCCGGCCGGGCCGGAGGCGTAACCCTGGCCGACGGCGCGGAACTTCCACTCCGCGCCGGTGCGGTACAGCTCCGCGTCCGGCGGGAGCCAGGGCGGCGTGGCCGTGCCCGGCCGTGCACCGTCCGGCCGTGCACCGTCCGGCCGTGCACCGTCCGGCCGTGCACCGTCCGGCCGTGCACCGTCCGGCCGTGCAAGCCTCGTTCAAGGGCAGGCCGTGGGGGTATCCGCCGGGCGTCCGGAGCCCACCCGCCACCCGGCGGAGCGCGCCCCGCCGGGTGGCGGTCCGATGCGGGGCCGGCCGCATCGGACCGGTTGGCGCTCGTGGACACCGTCTCCTCGGCGCTGGTTCATGACGCTCTCCGCCCCGCGGTCGTGGTCTCAGTGGCGGACGCAGCGGAGGGCCGAGTGAGCAGGCGGGCGATGGCGGTCGAGCCGACGCCGTGGAGCAGAACGCTGCCGAGCACGGTGAGTGTCGTCGCGTACAGGACGGTGTCCGCGTCGGGCCCGTCGGGGAGGGTGTTGAAGGCGATCAGCCCGAACACGATCGAGGTGGTGCCGCGTGGTCCGAGGGCTCCCAGCATGAGCCGTTCGCGCCAGGTGAAGTGTGAGCCGAGGAAGGCGAGCAGGATCGGCACGATGCGTACGACGGTGAGGGCGGCGACGCAGAGCGCGACGGTGGGCCAGTGGACGCCGTCGCCCAGTGCGAGCACGACGGCGTTTCCGAAGAAGAACCACATGCACATGGTCAGGATCGAGTTGGTGTCCTCGATCAGCCGGAAGTCCGAGGCGTCGGGGGCTTGGGCGCCCCCTCGACGGGTCGGGGACTGCCGGACGTAACGGAAGGCGATGCCGCAGACGAACGAGGCCACGAAGCCGTTGCCGTCAGCCGCCACGGTCATGGTGTAGGCGAGCAGTGGTGCGACCAGCACCAGGATCCGGCGTGACTGTTCGGTCGTCCAGTGCATGCGGTCGGCCGAGTTCATCAACCAGGCCAGCAGCGGCCCCAGCACGATGCCGGCGATGAGTGCCTTCGCCGCGGACGGAACGGCCGTGCCCAGTGCCTGCATGGGGGTGTGGGCCTGTGCGGTGGAACCGGCCAGGATCAGAGCGAACAGGAAGATGGGCGACACGATCCCGTCGTTGTAACCGCTCTCCACGTTGAGGACGTTGCGCACCCGTGCCGCGATGCGCGTGTCGCGTACCAGTGTCTCGGCCGGGGCGAAGTCGGTCGGAACGACGATGCACGCGATCAGCAGCAGGAGCGCCGCAGGCAGCGCGGGCAGCAGCAGCGAGCCCAGCAGGACCATCGCGGCCAGACTCAGGGGCAGTGCCACCAGCAGTGCCCGGGCGGCCGCGCCGGGATCGTTGCCGAACAGTCGCCCGCCCGGCAGTTCGGTCGCGTCGACGAACAGCAGCACCGCCAGGATGACCTCGGCCACGTGCTGGGCGACCTCGGAGTTCAAGGTGGCGGCGATCTCGCTCTGGGTGAACAACCCGGTGATGATCCCCGCGAGGACCAGCACCAGAGGGGCCCTGACGTGCCGCTGCTCCAGCCATCCGGCGACGAGCGACCACCCGGCGGCCGCAGCGGTAATCACGATCAAGGTGAAGACCATGTGGATTCCTGTTTCGGGACACAGAACGTGACGAGTTACGGGGCGAAGAGGCAGTCGGCCCGTGCGTGTCGGCGCTTCGCACGCACGCGGAACCTGCACCGACCGGCGGGATGTCCACTGCCGATGGACCGGACTTCCCGGTACGCGGGCGGTGGGGTGCGCGGGTCAGTCCGCGCGGGTCAGTCCGCGCGGGACGGGATGCGTATCCGCACCCGGTAGCCGCCCCCGTCGGTCGGGCCGGACTCGAAGGTGCCGTGCAGGATGTCGGCGCGCTCCTTGAGGCCCAGCAGGCCCTGGTGTGCGCCGGGCAGGGGCAGGGAGGGGCGGGACGGCGCGCTGTTGCTGACCGTCACGCCGACGGCGTCGCCGTCGTGCCACAGTTCGACGGTCGCCGTGGCTCCGGGGGCGTGCTTGCGGACGTTGGTCAGTGCTTCCTGCACCGTGCGGTACAGAGCGCGCTGGGCGGGCGTGCCCACAGAGGCTGGGAAGTCGCCAGTGAGCTCCGCTTCGATGCCGCTGGACGCCACCAGTCTGCGCAGGTCGGCGAGGGTGGGCTGCGGGGTGAGTTCCGTCGTGGCTCCGCCGGAGGCGCGCAGCAGCGTGACCATGGTGCGCAGCTCGTCGAGCGTATCCACGCTCAGGGAGCGGATGGTGCGCGCCGCTTCCCTGCTGCCCGCGTCCTTGGCCGCCACTTGCATGGCTCCGGCCTGAATCGCGATCAGGCTGACCTGGTGGGATACGACATCGTGCATCTCGCGGGCCAGCTGGGCGCGTTCTCGGGCCAGGACGGCCTGTGCGTGCAGCTCGCGCTCGTGCTCCCGCGCCTCCTCGATCTCCACCAGACGCCGTGCCAAGTCCCTGCGTGCCTGGACCAGCTGGCCCAGCAGGACCGGCGCGGTGGCCGTCGCCAGGTTGTACAGCAAGAAGATCAGCGTCCATGCCCGGCTGGTCGATGAGTCATCGTTCAGTGGCGAGTGCACCACCATGGCGACCGCGGACAAGAAGGCGCATACGCCGAGCAGACGACGGTCACGCGAGCGTTCGGCCAGGGTGTACAGGGCGGCGACCGGGGCGACCAGGATGTCCTGGACCAGGGTGGCCGGCAGGGTGAGCAGGAAGACGGCCAGCGGGAACCGCCGACGCACGGCCAGGGCACCGCAGGCGATCGCGGCGAATGCGAGGCCGAGCGGGGTGCCGTTCCAGAGGCTGAGCCATGCGTCCAGCGCGGCGAGGGCGACCAGACCGGCATCCCGCGCAGGTGGTGGTACCCGGTTCCACAGCCGCTTCCCCTCAAGCGCGGCGCTCATCGGCCTTCCCGGCCGGCCTCCAGCAGCCCGGCTCGCTGGGCGAGCAGCGCCGCCTGGACCCGGCCGGCCACCCGCAGTTTGGTGAGGATGGCACTGACATGGTCCTTGACCGTGCTGGTGCCCAGATGCAGACGGGTTCCGATATCGGCGTTGGACAAACCTTGCGCCAGCAGCACGAGCACGTCCCGCTCCCGGTCGGTCAGCCGCTTCACGCGGGCCGCCTGCTCGTCCACGGCCGCAGGCCCGGCAGCAGGATGCGTGCGCAGCAGGCTCCGGGAGGCCTTGGAGGACATCACCACTCCACCGGCGGCCAACGTCCTGACCAGCTGGGGGAGTTGATCCGGTTCGGTGTCCTTGAGGAGGAAACCGGCCGCGCCCGAGTGGAGGGCCGTCAGGACGTACTCGTCGGTGTCGAAGGTGGTGAGCATCGCCACAACAGGGGGAGCGGGCAGGGCGCGCAGCTGAGCCAGAACGGTGAGGCCGTCCACGTCCGGCATCCGGATATCGAGGAGGACGACATCCGGACGGTGTTCCCGCACCGTGCCGAGGGCGTCCCCGCCCGACGCCGTGGCGACGACCTCGATGTCGTCTGCCGCGCCCAGGATGAGGCCGAAACCGGATCGGACCAGCGCCTCGTCATCCACCACCACTACCCGAATCACGTGCGTCGCACCCCGTCGTCAATCGATCCCTGTCGTACCCGACCGTAAGGTCCCTCGCCATCCCCGGCGAGGTTACGAGCCCGGTTCCAGCCGGTCGGGGGGCCAGTTCCCACCAGTCGGCGGTGGCGTCGGCACGTGTCGGATACCGCTCCGACCGGCAGGTTCCAGCCTCGGGCGGGTACGGCTCCCTACCCTGGAGTGAGGCTACGGTGTTGCGTCCGCCGGTGGAGCCGATGCCCGCCCGGGCCCGCGAGACGCTCCCAGGCCCGCGAGACGCTCCCAGGCCCGCGAGACGCTCCCCGGCCCGGGTGCCCTGCCGGGTGGGCGGGCGTTTGAGGCGAAGTTCGACGGTTCTCCGGACACTCGGATGTGTCTCACCTGCTGGCGCGAACCCCAACCGGCCGCCTACGTCGCTTCGCAGGCCTGCGGCTTGGTGGCTGTCCAAGCAGTCCCAGGTGCTCAGTTGGCGGCCCCGTCCTGTTGCTGCCATTCACGAGGCCAGTTCCCGGACGGAGGCGGGGGACCGCCTACCCCCAGGTCACGCCGGGCAGAGGCGTAGAACATGTCGCGTTTCTGGCTGACCCGCTGTGCATCGCGGGTCCAACCCTGCGCATCGTGCCTCTGCTCTCGCACATGCAGTTCCAGCATCCAGATTGCCTCGTGCCATGACCGCGCCGCTGCGACGGTCTCGACGTCCCCGACCAGCAGAACAGACTCCCAGTGCATGGCCCGGCGCGCTTCGGCTTCGGCGAGCAGACGCAACCCTTCTATGGGATCCAACGGATCCACGACGTTGGCGTACCCCAGGGCCGCGCCGACGCGCTGGGTGATCCAGATCTGCTCCTTGAGCGCATTGCCGTACCGCGCGTACACCTCGAACTTCTTCTCATGCCAGCGCTCAGTTTGCGTCCGGCGCCACCGCGCCCGCTCGGTAAGCGTCGTGGTGGCGTACGAGCCAGCAGCGCCGACTCCCACCCCCAGCAATGTGGCCACCTGATCCAGAAACACCGTATTCCCCCTGGGCAGTCGACGTCTGTGATCAGGCTGCTCCACCAGATACTCCGTGACCAGGGGCGGAGACGCCTCTGCCCTCGAACGGTGCCCGAACGTGATCGCTCGTCGGGGATTCCGCAGGCGTGAACACGGCCTTCGTGGTCGGGGGTTCCCACCGGCGGTGCATTGCCGGCGCATCCCCGAACGTCGAGGTCGGCGCGGCGCAGCGTGGTGTGCTGGCGCTACGACGTGATGATGTCGATGAGGGTCTTGGAAGCCGTGGGGGCGGGTGCACACCGCCCGGCTGGGTGCTCTGTTGCAGCGGATCGACGCCGTCTTTGCCACGCAGGGCGTTCAAGTGCGGGGGTGTCGGGGTGGGGGTGTGGGGATGGGGGTGTGGGGATGCCGATGGGGCTGCCCGGGGCCTCGGAACGAGACTTCGGGCAGCCCCGGATCACCTGCTGGTGCTGGCCGCTTTGTGGGTGTGCGCCACGTATCAGCGAATCCTGTGAAGCGGCTCTGACCTTGGCCCGGCGTAAGCCGGACGCCGCGACGAGTGACCGGTTACGGGCGGTTGGTGACATTGCCGGCCTGCGTGGTGCTGTGGCCGTTGTCCTGGATGGCGATGGCGCCCACGGTGAGGCTGAAGACGGCGACAGCCGTGGCGAGGATCGCGGCGGCTCGCTTGGTGATGCTCATGGTTCCCCCTTGGCTCGGCGTCGGCGTTCTGCCGACACGGCGCCGATCATTGCGGGCTGTACCAACAAAGACTCCGCGGCGACCTGCGGTGTCAGGTGTAGTAAGGCGAGTTCAGGTCGATGCTGGCCTCCTTGACGATCTCGCCGTCGAACAGTCGTGTCGTTGCTGGGGCTCCGGCCCGGCGCGCTTCTTCGGCGAAGGGGCCCTGGGCGAAGGCCAGGGCGTTCTCGGCGCTGTCGAACTCGTAGAAACCACCGAGGGTGTGGGTGCCGATCCCGGACAGCCACGTCTTGCGGATCAGGCCCGGTGCGGTTTTCAGGGCCACGTTGACCTGGTGCCAGTCGAACTGCTCGAACGGCACTGCCGCCTGGATCTCGGTGTAGAGAAACGTCTTGCCCATCACGAACCTCCGGCTTCGGGGCCTGTCCAGCCCACGTCACTAGTACGTGCGTCCTAGTGAATCGAGCATGCAGTAGGATGGCCGTACTAGTCAAGGGGGTCGCGATGGCCGCGGACACGAAGTCCCGCATGATCAGCGCAGCGATCGGGCTGCTGCAACGCCATGGCCTGGCCGCGATGTCCTTCACCGACGTCCTGGCCGAGAGTGGTGCCGCGCGCGGGGCGATCTATCACCATTTCCCGGGCGGCAAACAGCAACTCGCGCTCGAAGCCGCTCGCCGCAACGCGGAGGACGTCCGCGGTCACCTGCACGAACTGCCGGCCCGCACGCCACGCGAAGTCGTGGAGGCGTTCCTTGGCAACGTCCGCCCCGTGGTGCAGGCGTCCGCCGGGGGCGGCGGTTGCGCAGTCGCGGCGGTCACCATCGACGGCGGTGCGGCCATTGCCGACCAGAGCAGCCTGCGCACTGTCGCGGCCGAAGGATTCGCCGGCTGGGTCGGCGAACTCACCGGAAAACTCACCCACGCCGGAATGAGTTCATCCCAGGCCGCTGATCTGGCCACCCTCATGATCGTCACACTCGAAGGCGCCCACATCCTCTGTCGCGCAGCGGGCGGCATCGCGCCTTTCGACAGAGCTGCCGCGGCCCTGCTCTCTGCCCTCCCGAGCTCGGGTTGACCCGGTGCCAGAACATGGCAACGTGGCGCGCTGTAACGATCATGCTTCTGCCATGGCATGAACAGAGCCGTGCGGGTTGGGTGTTGTTGTGACGCAATACCTTGGCCGCACGGCCTTGTCCCATCGTCTCTTCACCGGCCTCCAGCGCCGTCGACCCGGTTCGCTGATCGCGGAGTTGGCCGAGGCGTGGAGGGCCGCAGAGGAGGGCTTCAGAGGAGGGCCGACTGCACGAGCGTCGAGGCCGCGGCCGGTTGCGTGCGGCCGGTGCGGGACCGAATCACCAGCTGGTGTTCACCGACCGGGTCACCGCCACTCTGGTCGTCCCGAGGTTCGAGCTCCCGCAAGGGGCTCTGGCCCTGCTCCACGGAGTGGACACACGGTCACGAGTCGGCCTTGTTGAGGTGTCGCCAGCACGTGAGGCTGCAGGCGAGCGAGACGAACGGATCGCCTTCGATCCAGCCCTGGCGCTGCCACCGGCCGATCGCCTTGCGCGCGATGGACAGTTCCCGGTTGACGGTGTCGGCATCCATCTCGTCCGCTCGCGCTGCCGCCAGTTCGGCCAGGACCTCCGGCAGCGCCGGGTCGTCGATCGCGGCGACGGGGAAGACGAGCGGCTTCGCGCCCCGGCGGGCGGGTCCGGTCGGCGCCGGTTCGCCAGCGAGCATCCACCCCCACGTCGTCAGCGAGATCCGGTAGATCAGCGCGGAGGACTTCGCGATGCCCGCGCCGGTGAGGTAGCGCTCGACTGCCGCGGTGTACGCGGCCGGAGGGGCGGACAGGGGCACCACCCGGGCGCGCGGCAGCCGGAGCGCGCCCCCGCTCCCGGACTCGGGCACAGGTTCGATCGTCACGTCCGTCCCGCCCTTCCAGTCCTGCCGCAGTAAATGCGTACACCTCGCCCCGGCGGCCGGAGTAGGCCGCCGGGGCGAGGTGATCACGGTAGGGGCTCTACCGCAGTAAATCCGGCATTTCTGCGACAGTTGCGAACGCGTTTCCGCGATCGAGCATCCGCCCGTATGCGTTTCTGCTGTGCGGACTTGAGGGGAGGGGACTGTCAGTGCCCGGCGCCAGCATGCTTATCTGGGTCATGCCCCAGATCCTCCGTCACGGGCAGGCACTCGGCGAGCAGGTCGACGACGTCGCGCCAGGCGCGCTGCGCGTGCTGTGGGTGGTAGCCGACGCCGGGGACCGTGGGGTGGTCGACCGGCGGGTGGTGGAAGGCGTGCAAGGCGCCGCCGTAGACCGTGAGGCGCCAGTCGATGCCCGCGGCCTGCATCTCAGCGGTGAACGCGTTCCGTTGCGCGGGCGGCATGATCGGGTCTTCCGACCCGACCCCGGCCCACACCGGGCAGCGAATGCCTGCCGCCTCGCCCGGTCGGCCCGTGGTAGTTGCGTTGACTGTCCCGATCGCGCGCAGGCTGACGCCGCCGCGCCCGAGTTCCAGCCCGACGGCGCCCCCGGTGCCGTAGCCGACGGCGGCGATCCGGTCGGGGTCGGTCCTCGGTTCGGTGCGCAACACGTCGAGCGCCGCATGGCCGATGCCCCGCATCCGGTCGGGATCAGCGAGCAGCGGCAGGCAACGGGCCAGCATCTCCTCGGGGTCGCCCAAATAGCGCCCGCCGTGAAGGTCGAAGGCCAGTGCTATATATCCCAGTTCGGCGAGAGCATCGGCCCGGCGGCGCTCGACGTCGCTGAGCCCCATGCCCTCTGGTCCGAGCAGCACCGCGGGCCGGCGGTCGACACCGGCCGGGAGCGCGAGGTGCCCGATCATCGTTAAACCGTCGGCCGGATACTCGACCGTACGCGTCGTAATCGTCGTCATGAGACTGGACTGTAGTGATCGTCGAGCCCGGTCCGGCTGGTGTTCTGCCGCTGGCAGAACAGCGCGGGTATCCCTCTGAAATACGGCGAGGGGCCACGAGAACCGTCACAGACCCCGTCCCCACGGCAGCGCTATCGGATCACCTGCCCAGGCCACGGTGTTGGAGGCTGACCCTCGCAGCGAGATTCTGGGGTATACCGGCCCGCTCCCGTGAAGGGCGTCACCAGCCTAGTATTGCAGCCGCAGTTGACGTGACTGCCCGCGAGCCGCTCGTTGCGCCAGTCATGGGTGGGGATGTCACGGTTGACGAGGTGCACGGCTG
>NZ_JBHWUR010000135.1:0-18865 GCF_042737755.1 Streptomyces sp. NPDC059994 | reverse complement strand
CGCCGGGCGGGGGGGGGGCCCCCCCACCCTCTGCGGCCGGCCCCCGCCCCGTTTCCCGCGGCCGGGACTAACTCCCGGACCGGCGCCCGATCCTGTTGCCGAGCCAGACCAGCGGGTCGTACTTGCGGTCCACCGCCCGCTCCTTGAGCGGGATCAGCGCGTTGTCGGTGATCTTGATGTGCTCGGGGCAGACCTCCGTGCAGCACTTGGTGATGTTGCAGTAGCCGAGGCCGTGGTCGTCCTGGGCGGTGCGCTTGCGGTCCAGGCCCGTCTCGTCCGCCGCGTCCAGCGGGTGCATGTCCAGCTCCGCGATCCGCATCAGGAAGCGCGGGCCCGCGAAGGCGGCCTTGTTCTCCTCGTGGTCGCGCACCACGTGGCAGGTGTCCTGGCACAGGAAGCACTCGATGCACTTGCGGAACTCCTGCGAGCGCTCCACATCGACCTGCCGCATCCGGTACTCGCCGGCCGCGACCCCCTTCGGGGGAACGAAGGCGGGAACTTCCCGGGCCTTCTCGTAGTTGAAGGTGACGTCGGTCACCAGGTCGCGGACGACCGGGAACGCCCGCAGCGGGGTGACCGTGACCGTCTCCTCGCGCGAGAAGACCGACATCCGGGTCATGCACAGCAGCCGGGGCCGCCCGTTGATCTCCGCCGAGCACGAACCGCACTTGCCCGCCTTGCAGTTCCAGCGCACGGCCAGGTCCGGGACCTGGGTCGCCTGGAGCCGGTGGATGATGTCGAGGACCACCTCGCCCTCGTTCACCTCCACCTTGAAGTCCTCCAGGGCGCCGCCGCCGGTGTCGCCCCGCCAGACCCGGAAGCTCGCGTCATACGTGGTCACTCGTAGAGCTCCTCTTCGGCGAGGTACTTGACCAGCTCCTCCTTCTCGAAGAGGGCGAGCAGGTCGGCACGGATGGGTTCGGTCTCTTCGCGTACGAGCCGGATCCGGCCCCGGACCGGATCGGTGGCCGCGAGTTCCGCGGCGGGGTCGGCCAGCCGGCACAGCAGGTTCGCGCGCCGCCAGCCGCGGTCCATCGCGGGCCAGTCCTCGCGGGTGTGGCCGCCCCGGCTCTCGGTGCGCTCCAGGGCCGCGCGCGCCACGCACTCGCTGACCAGGAGCATGTTCCGCAGGTCGAGGGCGAGGTGCCAGCCCGGGTTGAACTGCCGGTGCCCCTCCACCCCGGCCCGCCGGGCCCGTACGCGCAGCTCGGCCAGTTTCTCCAGGGCCTGTCGCATCTCCGCCTCCCGGCGGATGATGCCGACGAGGTCGTTCATGGCCTGCTGGAGCTCCTGGTGGAGGGTGTACGGGTTCTCCGGCGCCGCGCCCGCAGCGTCGGCGGGTTCGGCGCTGAACGGCCGCAGCGCCTCCGCCGCCGCCAGCCCCACCTCGGCCTCGTCGACGGCCGGGCGGGCGCCGCCCAGCGCCGAGGCGTACTCGGCGGCGTGCAGCCCCGCGCGGCGGCCGAAGACCAGCAGGTCGGAGAGGGAGTTGCCGCCCAGGCGGTTGGAGCCGTGCATCCCGCCGGCCACCTCGCCCGCGGCGAACAGACCGGGCACTCCGCGCGCGGCCGCGGTGTCCGATTCGACGGCGATGCCGCCCATCACGTAGTGGCAGGTCGGGCCGACCTCCATCGGCTCGGCCGTGATGTCGACGTCGGCCAGCTCCTTGAACTGGTGGTGCATGGAGGGCAGCCGGCGCCGGATGACCTCGGCGGGCATCCGGGTCGACACGTCGAGGAAGACGCCGCCGTGCGGGGAGCCGCGGCCCGCCTTCACCTCGGAGTTGATGGCGCGGGCGACCTCGTCGCGGGGGAGCAGCTCGGGCGGGCGGCGGTTGTGGTCGGGGTCCTCGTACCAGCGGTCGCCCTCCGCCTCGGACTCCGCGTACTTCTCCTTGAAGACGTCCGGCACGTAGTCGAACATGAAGCGCTTGTTCTCGGAGTTGCGCAGCACCCCGCCGTCGCCGCGCACGGACTCGGTGACCAGGATGCCCTTGACCGAGGGCGGCCAGACCATGCCCGTCGGGTGGAACTGCACGAACTCCATGTTCAGCAGCGGGGCCCCGGCGAGCAGCGCGAGCGCGTGGCCGTCGCCGGTGTACTCCCACGAGTTCGACGTCACCTTGAAGGACTTGCCGATGCCGCCGGTCGCCAGGACCACGGCCGGGGCCTCCAGGACGAAGAACCGGCCGGACTCGCGCTCGTAGCAGAAGGCACCCGAGACGCGTTCGTCCTCTTTGAGGCTGTGTTCCTTCAAGATCCGGGTGACCGTGCACTCCTGGAAGACCTTCAACCGGGCCTCGTAGTCGCCGAATTCCCGCTTGTCCTCCTGCTGGAGCGAGACGATCTTCTGCTGGAGGGTGCGGATGAGCTCCAGGCCGGTGCGGTCGCCGACATGGGCGAGGCGCGGGTACTCGTGGCCCCCGAAGTTGCGCTGGGAGATCCGGCCGTCCGGCGTACGGTCGAAGAGGGCGCCCCAGGTCTCCAGCTCCCACACCCGGTCGGGCGCCTCGCGCGCGTGGAGCTCGGCCATCCGCCACTGGTTGAGGAACTTGCCGCCGCGCATGGTGTCGCGGAAGTGGACCTGCCAGTTGTCGCCGGAGTTCACATTGCCCATGGAGGCGGCGATGCCGCCCTCGGCCATCACCGTGTGGGCCTTGCCGAAGAGGGACTTGCAGATCACCGCGGTACGGGCGCCCCGCTCCCGGGCCTCGATGGCGGCCCGCAGGCCCGCACCGCCCGCGCCCACCACGACCACGTCCCACTGCTGCCGTTCGAGCTGCGTCATCAGAAGAACCTCGGATCGTCGAACGCCCCGGTGGCGAGGAAGTACACGTACAGGTCGGCCAGCGAGACACTGATCAACGAGGCCCAGGCGAGCAGCATGTGATGACGGTTCAGCTTTCCCGCCCAGCCCCACAGCCGGTAGCGCACCGGATGCTTGGAGAAGTGCCGCAGCCGGCCGCCGACGATGTGCCGGCAGGAGTGGCAGGAGAGGGTGTACGCCCAGATCAGCACGATGTTCAGGGTGAAGATCAGGGTGCCGAGGCCCATATGGCCCCACCGGTAGTGCTCGTCGCGGTAGGCGAGCACCGCGTCGTACGTGAGGAACGCGGCGACCGGCAGCGCGAAGTAGAACGTGTACCGGTGGATGTTCTGGATGATGAGCGGGAAGCGGGTCTCGCCCGAGTACTTCTTGTGCGGCTCGGCCACCGCGCAGGCGGGCGGCGAGGCCCAGAAGCCCCGGTAGTAGGCCTTTCGGTAGTAGTAGCAGGTGCCGCGGAAGGCGAGCGGGAAGATCAGGATCAGCAGGGCGGGGGAGAGGCCCCACCAGCTGCCGATGAGGTCGGCGTTCGGGCCGCCCCGCATCGGGACGCAGTTGTCGGCGACGCACGGCGAGTAGAACGGCGAGACGTACGGAGCCGCGTAGTAGTCGTCGTTCACGAAGGCCCGCCAGGTCGAGTAGACGACGAAGGCGAGCAGTCCGGCGGCGGTCACGGCGGGCGCCAGCCACCAGCGGTCGGTGCGCAGATGGCGGGGCGCGATGGCGGCGCGCGTGGCGTCGTGAACGCCGGTCAGCGGTTGGGGTTCGGTGCCTGTGGCCAACAGTGGCTCCAGTCGCGTGAGTCAGGGGGCGTGCCGGTCGCGGGCGCCCAGGCCTTCGTCGTCCGAGTCCGTCCACAGCGAGGTGTCGTACGGCGTGTCCGGGATGGTGACCAGGTCGGGGCGGACCTCGGCGGTATGGGGAGCGGTCTCGCGCAGCAGCGCGACGCTCTCGCGCAGATGGTCGGTGTCGGTCCGTACCCGCCGGATGTCCAGGCCGCCTTCGCCGACCTG
Source organism: Streptomyces sp. NPDC059994 (assembly GCF_042737755.1). Lineage (NCBI taxonomy): Bacteria > Bacillati > Actinomycetota > Actinomycetes > Kitasatosporales > Streptomycetaceae > Streptomyces > Streptomyces sp. NPDC059994. The sequence goes on along the minus strand of NZ_JBHWUR010000135.1, from coordinate 15,029 downwards.
TTTCTCCAGCCGCCCCACCGACCTGACCAGGTCGTCGAGGCAGCGCTGGACCGACGTCAACTCGTCGTGCAGGGACATGGCGTGCCCTACCTTCCGCAGTGGCGGGCGGTGACCGGTCGTTCCGGAGGGCGACCTCCGGATCCCCCGAAAGGTCATGCGCCTGAGAGTGTCGCGCGTCACTTCCGTGATTGTGAAGGTGTGTGCACCGGGTTCCGGGGGCGCGCACCACCTCTTACGCGCTGTCATTGCGCCGCACGGGTGGGATCCGGCCGTCGCCGCGCCGTGTCGCCGTAGGGGCGGGGGCGCCGTCCTCTTCAGTGAGTGGGCAATACGTGTGATCATCGCGAAATGCCATCAAATAAACAAAAACTGACGAAGAGGTACAAACATGCCCCACGTCGGCGTTCAGCGCGGGAGGGCATCCCGGGCGATCCGCACCGTCGCCGCGATCCGCACCGTCGCGTCGCTCCGGTCCGTCGCGCTCCTCACCTCCGGTGTGCTGGCGCTCCCCGCACTGACCGGCTGCTCCTCGGGCGACGACGCGGCCGGCGCGGTCGTGGCCCCCCAGGACATCGGCGCGGCGGCCCGGCCCCAGGTCGCCGACGGGGGCACCCTGCGCTGGGCCGTCGACGCCATGCCCCAGACGCTCAACGTCTTCCAGGCCGACGCAGACGCCGCCACCGCGCGGATCACCGGCGCGGTGCTGCCGTCCCTCTTCACCCTGGACGAGCGCGGTCGTCCGCAGCGCAATCCGGACTATCTGGAGCGCGCGGAGATCGTGCAGCGCGAGCCCAAGCAGGTCGTGCTCTACAAGCTCAACCAGAAGGCGGTGTGGAGCGACGGCCGGGAGGTCGGCGCGCCCGACTTCGTCGCCCAGTGGCGCGCGCTCAGCGGCCGCGACACGGCGTACTGGACCGCGCGCAACGCGGGGTACGAGCGGATCGAGAAGATCGAGAAGGGCGCGAACGACCTGGAGGTCAAGGTCACCTTCGCCAAGCCGTACGCGGACTGGCGCGCCCTGTTCAGCCCGCTCTACCCGAAGGACGTCACCGGTACGCCGGACGCCTTCAACGACGGCGCCCGCACCAGGCTGAAGGCCACCGCGGGACCGTTTCTCCTGAAGGCCTCGGACCGCGACAAGGGCACCTTCACGCTGGCCCGCAACCCGCGCTGGTGGGGCCGGCCCAGCAAGCTCGACGAGCTGGTCTTCCGGGCCGTCCCGCGCGACAAGCGCGTCGCCGCCCTCGCCGACGGCAGCCTGGACGTGGCCGAGATCGACCGGTCCGGCGCCGACCGCATCACCCTGGCCGAGCGCGACAGGGAAGCGGGCCGCGGCAACGACGGCCCCGGGCTCTCCCACGGCCCCGGCGCCGCGATCACCCCTGCCTCCGCGCTGCGCTCCTGGGCGGTCGCGCACGGCTCCGACGAGGGGCGGGCCGAGACCGAGCTGCGGGCGCGCAAGCAGACCCGCGCGGCCGTCGAGCGGTACGCGGAGGAGCAGGCGGGCCTGGCCGGGCTCAGCATCCGCAAGTCCCTGGAGCCCGCCTACACCCAGCTCGCCCTCAACGGCAGCTCCGGCCCGCTCGCCGACGAACGGGTGCGCCGGGCGGTGGCCCGGGCGCTGGACCGCCAGGAGCTCGCCGAGATCGTGCTCAAACCGCTCGGGCTGCCCGCCCGGCCGCCCGGCAGCCATCTGGCGCTGGCGGGCCAGCCCGCGTACGCCGACAACAGCGGCGCGCTCGGCGGCCAGGACACCCACGAGGCGCAGGCCCTGCTCGGGGACGCGGGCTGGACCCCGGGCGGCGCCCGCCAGAAGCCCGGCACCACCAAGGCGGGCAGCAAGGCGTCCGGCGCCACCGCGGACGACGACGCCAAGCGGGAGGGCGCCGCGGACGTGGGCGGCCCGAACGACGAGGGCACGTACATCGTCGGCGACGACAAGGGCAGGAGGGCCCGGCCGGGCCCCGGTCTGTACTCCCTGGGCGGCACGAAGGTCGGTGAGGGCTCCTATTACGCGGACGAGGAGAAGCCCCGGCCGGGCTCCGACGCGCAGGACGAGCCGGGCGAGCAGGACGAGCCGGGCGAGCAGGACGGCGCGGCCGGGAGCGACGACAAGCCCGGCGACAACCGGCCCGGCGGCTCCGGTCCGGGCGCCGACACGCATGTGCTCGCCCCGGCCCGCGCCGCCGCCCTCCAGGAGGTCGCCCTGATGCGCCAGGCCGACGCGCTGGACGGCACGGGCCACGGCCACCGGGACGAGGCCGGCAGGAAGAAGGAGGGGGAGGAGGCCCGCCGGAACGAGGCCCAGCGCCAGGGCGGAGCCCCCGGCGCGTACGCCCCCAAGGGCACCGCGGCCCCCATGGCGGGCGGACCGCTCGGCAAGGACGGCAAGCCGCTCTCCCTCCGCTTCGTGCTCCCCTCGGGCGCGGGCTCCGAGCAGCTGCGGGCGGTGGGCGACCGGATCGCCCAGATGCTGAGGGCCGTCGGGATCAGCACCGAGATCTCCAAGGTGGCCGACGAGAGCTACTTCAAGGACCACATCGCCTCGGGCGACTTCGATCTGGCGCTGTACTCCTGGCCCGGCACCGCCTACCCGGCCACCGACGACCGGCCGGTCTTCGCCAAGCCGGAGCCCGCCTCGGACGGCTCACTGGTGGTCGAGCAGAACTACACCCGGATCGGCACCGACCACATCGACCAGCTGTTCGATCAGGCGGTCGGGGAGCTCGACGAGGACGAGGCCCGCGATCTGGTGCGCAAGGCGGACGCCAGGATCTGGGCGGCGGCCGGATCCATCCCCCTCTACCAGCGCCCCCAGCTGGTCGCGGTGAAGCCGAACGTGGCCAATGCGGGGGCTTTCGGGTTCGCCGCCCCGCACTTCCAGGACATCGGCTTCAAGAAGGCGGAAAGCGCCCCGAAGGAGTCGAAGAAGTAGCAGAAGAGATCAGCGATCGTACTGAGAAGTAGCAGGTCAGAACCTCAGAAGTGGCTCAAGTCCCTTGCCCGTCGGTCCGCCGGCGGGCAAGGTCGTACCTGCCCTTGACCCGGCCTTGAGGCTGCCTCGACCAGGGCTTCCTCGCAGCTCCCCCCACCCCGCAGAACGATCATCGGTTCGGCCCGGGAGGCCTCCGGCGCGCCAGCCCCGTACCATAGGACTAGCCGTGGCGTGTCCGCGCCCGGCGGGCGGACGAAGGCTTCGACCGTCTGACGCCTGATTCCCGATCGAGAGAAGCGCCAGCCAGCATGCCCACGCGCCACGACATCCGCAATGTCGCCATCGTCGCCCACGTCGACCACGGTAAGACGACCATCGTCGACGCCATGCTCAAGCAGGCGGGTGCGTTCGCCGCGCACGCCGCCGAGTCGCTCGACGACCGCATGATGGACAGCAACGACCTGGAGCGTGAGAAGGGCATCACGATCCTGGCCAAGAACACGGCCGTGAAGTACCACCCGAAGGATGGCGGCGACGTCATCACCATCAACATCATCGACACCCCGGGCCACGCCGACTTCGGCGGCGAGGTCGAGCGCGGTCTGTCGATGGTGGACGCGGTGGTCCTGCTCGTGGACGCCTCCGAGGGCCCGCTGCCGCAGACCCGCTTCGTGCTCCGTAAGGCGCTCCAGCAGCGGCTGCCCGTCATCCTCTGCATCAACAAGACGGACCGCCCGGACTCCCGCATCGACGAGGTCGTCAACGAGACGTACGACCTCTTCCTGGACCTGGACGCGGACGAGGACCAGATCGAGTTCCCGATCGTCTACGCCTGTGGCCGTGACGGCATCGCCTCGCTGACCAAGCCGGAGAACGGCACGGTCCCGGCCGACTCGACCAGCCTGGAGCCGTTCTTCTCCGCCATCCTGGAACACGTCCCGGCTCCGACGTACGAGGACGACGCGCCGCTCCAGGCCCACGTCACCAACCTCGACGCCGACAACTTCCTCGGCCGTATCGCGCTGGTCCGTGTCGAGCAGGGCGAGCTGCGCAAGGGCCAGACGGTCGCCTGGATCAAGCGTGACGGCAGCATCTCGAACGTCCGCATCACCGAGCTGATGATGACCGAGGCGCTCACCCGTAAGCCCGCGGAGGTCGCCGGTCCCGGTGACATCTGTGCGGTCGCCGGTATCCCCGACATCATGATCGGCGAGACCCTGGCCGACCCGGAGAACCCGATCGCGCTGCCGCTGATCACGGTGGACCAGCCGGCCATCTCCATGACCATCGGTACGAACACCTCGCCGCTGGTCGGCCGCGGTGGCACCGGCAAGGGCGCCGACTCCAAGTCGTCGAGCGTCAAGCAGCGCAAGGTCACCGCCCGCCAGGTCAAGGACCGCCTCGACCGTGAGCTGATCGGTAACGTCTCGCTGCGTGTCCTGGACACCGAGCGCCCGGACGCCTGGGAGGTCCAGGGCCGTGGTGAGCTGGCGCTCGCCATCCTGGTCGAGCAGATGCGCCGCGAGGGCTTCGAGCTGACCATCGGCAAGCCGCAGGTGGTCACCAAGGTGGTCGACGGCAAGATCCACGAGCCGGTCGAGCGCCTCACGGTGGACGTCCCCGAGGAGCACATGGGCGCGGTCACGCAGCTCATGGGCGTCCGCAAGGGCCGCATGGACAACATGGCGAACCACGGCTCCGGCTGGGTCCGCATGGAGTTCGTCGTCCCGTCGCGTGGCCTGATCGGCTTCCGCACCGAGTTCCTCACCAACACCCGTGGTACGGGCATCGCCCACTCCATCCACGAGGGCCACGAGCCGTGGTTCGGCACCCTGACGACCCGTAACAACGGTTCGCTCGTCGCCGACCGCGCCGGCTCCGTCACCCCCTTCGCGATGATCAACCTCCAGGAGCGCGGTGTCCTCTTCACCGAGCCCGGCACCGAGGTCTACGAGGGCATGATCGTCGGCGAGAACTCGCGCGCCGACGACATGGACGTGAACATCACCAAGGAGAAGAAGCTCACCAACATGCGTGCGGCTTCCGCGGACAACACGGAGAACGTGGTCCCGCCGCGCAACCTCTCCCTGGAGCAGTCCCTGGAGTTCTGCCGCGACGACGAGTGCGTCGAGGTGACCCCGGAGGCCGTGCGCATCCGCAAGGTCGTCCTGGACCAGAAGGAGCGCGGCCGTACGGCCTCGCGCGCCAAGCACGGCTGAGCACAGGCCGGTTGGGCTCCACGGCCCGGCTCTCCGCGATCTTCGCGGGGGGCCGGGCCGTTGTCGTACGGTGGTCCGCGCGGGTCGGTGAGCACTGCCTTCCGACTGTCGCGCGGTCAAGTCGTTTTCCTCTACATCCTGTTCGGATATCGAGCGTTGCTCTCCGGAAGATGTGTTAACGGTCCGTTTCGGGCGTGTCTGTCTGTGCTCTGTTTGTCCGGATTTCGGACTGTTGGCCTGAGCTGATGTTGTCAAAACGAGACCCTTTAAGTGTGGTTTACAGCCCGGCCGTACTTAATAGTTGGCTCCATTGAGCTCGGGTCAATGGGTCACGCACTGTGGGGAGTGCCGACTCACGAGCACACTCGGGGCGCTTAATCGATCGCCGTCAGGGGTGTCGGCGATCTTTTTGTGCCCCTCATGTTGTGACAAGTGGACTCATGAGGAGGAACCCATGCGTGGTGCCAAGAGCGCCAAGTGGGTCGCGGGTGCGGCGGTTGTTGCCCTGGCTGCGACCGCTTGTGGTGGCGGCGACGGTGACGACAAGGGCAAGGGGGGCAGTTCGGGCGGCGTGATCTCCATGGAGATCGGCGAGCCGCAGAACCTGCTGGTGCCCTCGAACACCTACGAGACCGAGGGCGGACAGGTCATTCACGCCCTGTTCACCGGGCTCACCAAGCTGAACGAGAAGAGCGAGGTCGTCAACGACCTCGCGCAGTCCGTCGAGACCAAGGACTCCAAGGTCTGGACGATCAAGCTGAGGCCCGGCTTCACCTTCCACAACGGTGAGGCCGTCACGGCGAAGTCCTTCATCGACGCCTGGAACTACGGCGCCAACCAGGACAACGCCCAGCAGACGAACCCCCTCTTCTCGCACATCCAGGGTTACAAGGACCTCAACCCCGGACCGAAGAAGAAGGTCGCCACCAAGGAGATGTCCGGCCTCAAGGCCGTCGACGACACCACTCTCCAGGTGACGCTGGAAGCGCCGTTCTCGGCCTTCCCGGCGCAGCTTTCGTTCTCGGCGTTCTCGCCGCTGCCGAAGGTGTTCTTCAACGACCCGAAGGGCTTCGGCGAGGCCCCGATCGGCAACGGCCCGTTCAAGATGTCGGGCAAGTTCCAGCACGACGAGAAGATCAGCGTCGTGAAGTACGACAAGTACCCGGAGGCCTCGAAGATCGAGGTCAAGGGTGTCGACTTCAAGATCTACTCGAACCTGGACACGGCGTACAAGGACCTCCTCGCCAACAACATCGACCTCCACATCGCGATCCCGGACTCGGCGCTCGCGACGTACAAGAAGGACCTGGACAACCGTGTCATCGACACGGCGGACTCCAGCGTCGGCTTCATCGGCTTCCCGCTGAAGTACAACGAGGCCTTCAAGAACCCGGAGCTGCGCAAGGCTCTGTCGATGGCGATCGACCGGAAGACCATCGCCGAGAAGATCTTCCAGGGTGCCCGCACCCCGGCCGACGACTTCATCAGCCCCATCATCCAGGGCTACCGCAAGGGCGCCTGCGGCGAGGCGTGCAACTACGACCCGGCCGCGGCCAAGGCCCTGTTCCAGAAGGCCGGCGGTCTGCCGAACAACACCCTTGAGATCGGCTACAACGCCGACGGTGGTCACAAGGGCTGGGTCGAGGCTGTCGCCAACATGCTCCAGCAGAACCTGGGCGTGAAGGTCACCGCCAAGCCGTTCGAGAAGTTCCAGGCGATCCTGAACGACCTCGACGCCAAGAAGTACCAGGGTGCGTTCCGCATGGCGTGGAACATGGACTACCCGGACATGGAGAACTACCTCCGTCCGATCTTCTCCAAGGACGCCATCGAGAACGGCTCCAACTACGCGGGCTACGTGAACGAGGACTTCGAGAAGCTCCTCGTCGAGGGCGACAAGGCTCCTACGAAGGCCGACGCGATCAAGAAGTACCAGGCTGCCGACGACATCCTCGCCAAGGACCTGCCGTACATCCCGGTCTACTTCTACAAGCTCAACGCGGGCTTCAGCTCGAAGATCAAGAGCATCAGCGTCGCCGGTCACAACGTCCTCTGGGACACCGTCAAGCTCAGCTGAGCTCGATCAAGTCCCGTGAAGTAGTTGCGGGCCGAGGGTGGGCAGGGGGAGTCCGGTCCGGGTCCTCCTGCCCACTCTGTCTGCCGTCCGCCTTGTCCGTTCTGCCACCCCTCACCGGCACCGGGCGAGTCAGCACCCCTCTGGAGAACCGATGGGCCGATTCGTCGTGCGCCGTATCCTGCAGGCGATCCCTGTACTGATAGGCGTTACGTTCCTCATCTTCTACCTGGTCTTCGCACTCAAGGGCGATCCGATCCAGGCCCTGGCGGGCGAGAAGCGCGCCGACCCCAACGTCGCGGCGATGCTCCGTGAGCAGTACCACCTGAACGATCCGAAGATCGTGCAGTACTGGCACTACATCACCGGCGTCTTCACCGGCGACCTCGGTACGACGTACACCGGTCGTCCGATCTCGGAGATCGTCAGCGAGCGATTCCCGGTCACCCTCAAGCTCGCGCTCACCGCGTTCGGCATCGAGGCCGTCCTCGGCATCACGGCCGGTATCTTCGCCGCGCTGAAGCGGGGCAAGTTCGTCGACAACCTGGTGCTGATCAGCACCCTGCTGCTGATCTCGATCCCGGTGTTCGTCCTCGGCAGCGTGCTCCAGCTGGAGCTCGGTGTGAAGCTGGGGATCACTCCGGTCGCCGGTATCGACGACGGCTGGCCGAACAGCTACATCCTTCCGGCCGTCGTGCTGGCGTCGACGTCGATGGCGTACATCGCGCGACTGACCAGAGCGAGCATGACGGAGTCGATCCGCGCCGACTACGTGCGCACCGCGATCGCCAAGGGCCTGCCCCGGCGCCGCGTGATCGGCATCCACACGCTGCGCAACTCGCTCATCCCCGTGGTCACCTTCCTGGGTATGGACCTCGGTGCGCTGATGGGCGGCGCGATCATCACGGAGCGGCTGTTCAACCTGCCCGGCATCGGCGGACAGCTCGCCAAGTCCGTCTACCTGCGCGAGCGGCCCGTGGTGGTCGGCCTGGTCACCCTGCTCGTCCTGATCTACCTGGTGGCCAACCTCGTCGTAGACCTTCTCTACGCCGTGCTCGACCCGAGGATCCGCTATGAGTGAGAAGACCATCGAGAAGACCGCCCCGGCCGACGGCGCGGTGAGCGACAAGACGACCGAGGCCGAGGAGAAGGCGGCGGCCCGCCAGGCGAGCCTGCTCCGCGACGGCTGGGCGGACCTGCGCAAGCGGCCGATGTTCATCATCTCCGGCGCGGTCATCCTGATCCTGCTGGCGCTGGCGGTCGCCCCCGGCCTGTTCACCTCGCGCAGCCCGTTCAGCGACGGCTTCTGCCAGCTCCAGAACTCGCTCAACCCGCCGTCGTCCGGCCATGTGTTCGGCTACGACGTCCAGGGCTGCGACATCTACACGCGGTCCGTCTTCGGCACCCGGAACTCGATCATCGTCGGTGTGGTCACCACGCTGGCGACGACCACGCTCGGCGGTGTGCTCGGCATCATCGCGGGTCTGCGCGGAGGCTGGCTCGACGCCGTACTGTCGCGTGTGACCGAGGTGTTCTCCGCGCTGCCGCTCATCGTCGGCGCACTGCTGATCATGTCGATCGTCGGTGGCGGTGACGCCTGGTCGGTGGCGCTGATCATGGCCGCGCTCGGCTGGCCGCAGGTCTACCGCATCATGCGCGGTGAGGTCATCGCCAACAAGCACAACGACTACGTCATGGCGGCGAAGGCGCTCGGCGCCGACACCTCGCGGATCGCGTTCCGGCACATCCTGCCGAACACGCTCGCGCCGGTCATCGTCATCACGACGATGAACCTCGGTGTCTACATCTCCGCCGAGGCGGCCCTGTCGTACCTCGGTATCGGTATCCAGCACCCCAACATCTCCTGGGGTCTGATGATCAGTGACGCGACGGACCGGTTCCTGACCTCCCCGCACGCCCTGCTCTTCCCCGCCGCCGTGCTCAGCATCACCGTGCTGGCGTTCATCATGCTCGGCGACGTGGTCCGCGACGCCTTCGACCCGAAGATGCGCTAGGGAGGGCGTACTCCATGACCATCATTGAGAAAACGGCGGGTGTACCCGCCCCGCGCTCCGAGAGCGGCAGCACGCCGCTCCTGGAAGTCCGCGATCTGCACGTCGAGTTCCACACCCGGGACGGCATCGCCAAGGCCGTCAACGGTGTCAACTACACCGTCGCGGCCGGCGAGACCCTCGCCGTCCTCGGCGAGTCCGGCTCCGGCAAGTCCGTGACCGCGCAGGCGATCATGGGCATCCTGGACATGCCCCCGGGCCGCATTCCGCAGGGCGAGATCCTGTTCCGCGGCAAGGACATGCTGAAGATGTCCGGCGAGGAGCGGCGGAAGATCCGCGGCCAGAAGATCGCGATGATCTTCCAGGACGCGCTCTCCTCCCTCAACCCGGTCCTCTCCGTGGGCTACCAGCTCGGCGAGATGTTCCGGGTCCACCAGGGCGCCTCCCGCAAGGACGCCAAGGCCAAGTCCATCGAGCTGATGGACAAGGTCAAGATCCCCGCCGCCAAGGCGCGGGTCAACGACTACCCCCACCAGTTCTCCGGGGGTATGCGCCAGCGCATCATGATCGCGATGGCGCTCGCCCTGGAGCCCGACCTGATCATCGCGGACGAGCCGACCACCGCGCTCGACGTGACGGTCCAGGCGCAGGTCATGGACCTGCTCGCGGAGCTCCAGCGCGAGTTCCAGATGGGCCTGATCCTGATCACCCACGACCTCGGCGTGGTCGCCGACGTCGCGGACAAGATCGCCGTGATGTACGCGGGCCGGATCGTGGAGACCGCACCGGTGCACGAGCTCTACAAGCGCCCGGCGCACCCGTACACCCGGGGTCTGCTCGACTCGATCCCGCGCCTGGACCAGAAGGGCCAGGAGCTGTACGCGATCAAGGGTCTGCCGCCCAACCTGCTGAAGGTCCCGGCCGGTTGCGCCTTCAACCCGCGCTGCCCCAAGGCGGACGACATCTGCCGTACGGACGCTCCGGTGCTGCACCAGGTCACCGAGCGGGACGGCACGGAGCTGACCGGCCGCGGCAGCGCCTGCCACTTCTGGAAGGAGACGATCCATGGCTGAGCCGGCCAAGAAGGACGAGGCCGTGGACGCGACTCCCAGCGTCACCCCCGTCATGAAGAAGGACGCCTCGACGACGACCGAGGTCGAGGCCCTCCTCGACGTCCAGGTCGACCGCGGCGAGCCGATCCTGCAGGTGCGCAACCTGGTCAAGCACTTCCCGCTGACCCAGGGCATCCTCTTCAAGAAGCAGATCGGCGCGGTCAAGGCCGTGGACGGGGTCTCCTTCGACCTCTACCAGGGCGAGACCCTGGGCATCGTCGGCGAGTCCGGCTGTGGCAAGTCCACCGTCGCCAAGCTGCTGATGACGCTGGAGCGGGCGACCGCCGGCGAGGTCTTCTACAAGGGCCAGGACATCACCAAGCTGTCCGGGCGCGCGCTGAAGGCCGTCCGCCGCAACATCCAGATGGTGTTCCAGGACCCGTACACGTCCCTGAACCCGCGGATGACGGTCGGCGACATCATCGGGGAGCCCTTCGAGATCCACCCCGAGGTGGCTCCCAAGGGCGACCGGCGCCGCAAGGTGCAGGAGCTCCTGGACGTGGTGGGCCTCAACCCGGAGTACATCAACCGGTACCCGCACCAGTTCTCGGGCGGTCAGCGCCAGCGCATCGGCATCGCCCGCGGCCTCGCGCTCAACCCCGAGATCATCATCTGCGACGAGCCGGTCTCCGCGCTCGACGTATCGGTCCAGGCGCAGGTCATCAACCTGATGGCGAAGCTGCAGGACGAGTTCAACCTCTCCTACATCTTCATCGCGCACGACCTCTCCATCGTCCGGCACATCTCCGACCGCGTCGGTGTGATGTACCTCGGCAAGATCGCCGAGATCGGCTCGGACGAGGAGATCTACGAGCACCCGACGCACCCGTACACCCAGGCGCTGCTCTCCGCCGTGCCGGTGCCGGACCCGGCCGCGCGCGAGAACCGGGAGCGGATCATCCTCACCGGTGACGTCCCCTCGCCGGCCAACCCGCCGTCGGGCTGCCGCTTCCGCACCCGCTGCTGGAAGGCGGAGGAGCGCTGCTCCACCGAGGCCCCGCTGCTCGCGGTGCCCGAGCGCTTCCGGGGTCAGGACACCCCGGCCGCGCACGAGTCGGCGTGCCACTTCGCCGAGGAGAAGGACGTCGTGGGCGCGGCCTGACCGCGTCCCACCCGCGCCGCATGGAAGGGGCGCCCGGAACTTCACGGTTCCGGGCGCCCCTTCCGCGTAGCCGGGTAATCGCGTTGCGGGGCGGGCGACTTGGGCCCGACAGTGGGCGGATGGAGAACGTGACCGCGGTCAGGGCCGCCACGACCGAGGACGCGGAGGCGGTCCGCGCGCTGCTGAACGCCGTCGACGAGATGGAGATCGGGGCGCCCGAGACCGCGCTGAGCGAGGTCGAGGAGGACCTGGCGAAGGCGCGGGACGCGTGGGTGGCCGTCGAGGACGGGCGCACCGTCGCGTACGCGGCGATCCTCGACGCGGGCGCGGACGGCGGCGTCGACATCGACCACTATGTGCTGCCCGACCGTCAGGACGCGGGCATCCGCCTCCTCGACCTGGCCGAGCGGCGCTCGCGCGAGCTCGCCGCCGAGGCGGGCGCGGGCCACGCGGTGGTCCACCTCCACCTGAACGCGGCCCCCACCATCGACACCGCGCTGCTCACCGGGCGCGGCTGGCGCACGGTGCGCCGCCACAACGTCCTGACCCGCCCGATCTCTCCCGGGGCCGACCCGGCCCCCGAGCCGCCTGCCGGAGTGCGGCTGCGCCTCTGCGCGGACGACGCCGACCGCCGGGCCGCGCACCGCCTCCACCAGGAGACGTTCGCCCGCCACTTCGGCTTCCGTCCGCAGGGCTACGAGGAGTGGCTGCGGCAGGTCGCCCCCGACTGGTCCCTCGTATGGATCGCGGCCGTCGACGGCATCGGCGACGCGGCGGTCCTGATCACCCGCGACGACCGCGAGGGCATGGGCTGGATCCGCACCCTCGGCGTCCGCGAACAGGCCCGCGGCCGCGGCCTGGCCAGCCACCTCCTGCGCCACGCCTTCGCCACGTACGCGCTCCGCGGCCGCGACACGATCGGCCTGGGCGTCGACACGGAGAACGTCACGGGGGCGCTGCGGCTGTACGAGTCGCACGGCATGGGGGTGCACTACGCGGTGGATACGTGGGAGGTGCGGCTGGGGGTGTGAGGCGGGCCGTGGGGGCGGTTCAGTCGTCGAGCCGCTCGTCGTCGATGTCGACGGTGACCGTGCCCCGCGGGTAGTCGTCCTCCCGGCCGGTGAGGATGAGGCCGGTCTGGGGGCGCTGCGGACTGGGCAGCGAGAGGTACAGGGCATGACACGTGTCGGGGCCGCCCAGCCCGTCGCGGACCATGGTCGCGACGGCGACCGATGCGACCGTGTCGAGCGGCTCGATGTCGACGCCTGGTATCGCCAACGCGTGTAGACCCGCGCCCACGTCGTTGATCTCGGCCTGCGTCAGACAGAGTGCCGGGACGAGGAGATGACGGAACGGCGATGCGTCGGCGTTGTCCGCGACCCGTGCCAGTTTTCGGTGGCCGTGTGCCAGCGCCAGCACCGCGCTGGTGTCCAGGATGATCACGCAGCGCTGCCCCTCAGGTTGCCCTGGGCTTTCTGCCGGGCGATCTCATATACACGGTCCAGTGCGTGGGGCGTTGCGTCGAACTCTTCGTCGGTGAGAGTGACATGCATGTGCTCGCGCAGGATCCTGCGGCCTTCCATGACCCGGGCACGGGTCTGTTCCGCGGTGAGCTGCTCGGCTGCCAGGGAGGCGACCAGCGCTCCTATCGTCGTCCCGCGTTCCTTGGCGAGGGCGGCGAGGTGGTCGCGTGTGGCCTCGGGCACCTTGATGGTCGAATCAGCCATGACTCCAAGGTACCCCGGAGATCGCCCTGGTGTACCGTTTCTCCACTTTCGGTACACCAGTGCGTGGTGTCCGCCCGGTCGGCCCAGTGCACACGCCCGAACGGGCGCGGTGAACGTGCGCCCTGTCCCCTCCTGGGGTGATATTTGCCCGTAAGTGAGACCTGGGACTCTAGGAGGACTCCATGCGCGGAGCCACGCATGCCAAGTGGGCCGCATGTGCGCTGGCCGTCACCCTCGCGGCGACGGCCTGCGGGGGCGGAGACAGCGGCGGTGGCAGCGGCGCCTCCGGCATCGTGAGTTCGTCCTGGGGCGATCCGCAGAACCCGCTGGAGCCCGCCAACACCAACGAGGTGCAGGGCGGCAAGGTCCTCGACATGCTCTTCCGGGGGCTCAAGCGGTACGACTCGAAGACCGGCGCCGCCAAGGACATGCTCGCCGAGAAGATCGAGACCACCGACTCGACCGGCTTCAACATCACCGTCAAGGACGGCTGGACCTTCTCCAACGGCGAGAAGGTCACCGCGAAGTCCTTCGTGGACGCCTGGAACTACGGCGCCAACCTCAAGAACAACCAGAAGAACGCGTACTTCTTCGGGTACATCGAGGGATACGACAAGACCCACCCCGACAAGGGCGACGCCAGCGCGGAGACGCTCTCCGGGCTGAAGGTCACCGGCGAGCGCACCTTCTCCGTCAAGCTCAACCAGAAGTTCTCCACCTGGCCCGACACCCTCGGCTACGCCGCCTTCGCCCCGCTGCCCAGGGCGTTCTTCGACGACCACTCCGCCTGGCTGTCCAAGCCGGTCGGCAACGGCCCGTACACGGTGAACTCGTACACCAAGGGCTCCAAGCTGGAGATGCGCAAGTGGGACGGCTACCCGGGCTCGGACAAGGCGCAGAACGGCGGGGTCGACCTCAAGGTCTACACCGACAACAACACCGCCTACACCGATCTGACCGCCGGCAACCTCGACCTCGTCGACGACGTGCCCGCCTCCCAGCTCAAGAACGTCAAGGCCGACCTCGGTGACCGGTACATCAACACCCCGGCCGGCATCATCCAGACGCTCGCCTTCCCGTACTACGACGAGGCCTGGAACACCCCGGGCGCGGTGAAGGTCCGCCAGGGCCTGTCGAAGGCGATCAACCGCGAGCAGATCACCGACACGATCTTCCAGAAGACCCGCACCCCGGCCACCGACTGGACCTCGCCGGTGCTCGGCGCGGACGGCGGCTACAAGGCGGGGTTCTGCGGCGACGCCTGCAAGTACGACCCGGCCGGGGCGAAGCAGCTGATCCAGGAGGGCGGCGGGATCCCCGGCGGCCAGGTGAAGATCTCCTACAACGCGGACACCGGCTCGCACAAGGAGTGGGTCGACGCCATCTGTAACAGCGTCAACAACGCGCTGGGCAACGACAAGGCGTGCGTCGGCAACCCGGTCGGCACCTTCGCCGACTTCCGCAACCAGATCACCCAGGACAAGATGTCCGGGCCGTTCCGGGCGGGCTGGCAGATGGACTACCCGCTGGTCCAGAACTTCCTGCAGCCGCTGTACTACACCAACGCCTCCTCCAATGACGGCAAGTGGACCAACGCCGACTTCGACAAGCTGGTCGACGAGGCCAACGCCGAGACGGACAAGGCCAAGGCGGTCGGCCTCTTCCAGAAGGCCGAAGCGGTGCTGCGGGACCAGATGGGCGCCATCCCGCTCTGGTACCAGAACGGCAGCGCGGGCTACTCGACCCGGGTCTCCAACGTCGCGCTGAACCCTTTCAGCGTCCCCGTCTACAACGAGATCAAGGTCAGCTGACGCCGGCGGAGGTGCGGCCCGGCGCGCACCCCGCGCC
>NZ_JBHWUR010000134.1:0-18947 GCF_042737755.1 Streptomyces sp. NPDC059994 | reverse complement strand
GATCACACCGGACCGCGGCCAACTCCCTACCCAGCACACCCGATCAACGACACGGCCGATCAAGAAGACACGCCACCGGCCCACCAACCTGACCAAGCACTACTAGGGGGCGTTGTGTTCTGCCCGCGGGCCGGTGGGGGCTGAGCGCGCGGTTCCCCGCGCCCCTGAATGCGCCCCCCCCGGGGCGCCCAGGGGATGCCGCGCAGCGGCACTCAAGGGGCGCGGCTGTGACATGTGCGGCTCCGCCGCGATGGGGGTCCCCCCTGTTCGAGCGAAGCCGAGAACTTGGGGGAGCGACCAGCCCCCACCGGCCCGCGGACAAACCCCGGGCACCGCTACAGCGTCGACCGCAGCCACTGCTCCACGCTGGCGATGTGGACCGTCGCCCAGGACCGCGCCGCCTCCGCGTCCCGGTCGCGCAGGGCCGCGAGGATGGCGCGGTGTTCGTGGAGGGTGCGGGCCACCGCGTCCTCCTGGGTCAGGCCGCGCCACACCCGGGCCCGGGTGGTGGGGCCCGAGAGGCTGTCCAGGAGGGAGCAGAGCACCGAGTTCCCGGCGCTCTGCACGATCCCGCGGTGGAACTCCAGGTCGCAGGCGACCAGCTCCTCCACCGACGGGTCCGGGCCCAGCGCGTCCAACTGGGCCGCCAGCGCGTCCAGTTCCGCGTCCTCGATCCGGGCGGCCGCCATCGCCGTCGCCGCCGGCTCCAGGATCCGCCGCACCGCCAGGAACTCCAGGACCGTGTCGTCCCGGTGGAAGTCCACGACGAAGCTCATCGCCTCCAGGAGCAGCTGGGGGTCCAGGCTGGTGACGTACGTACCGTCGCCCTGGCGCACGTCGAGGATGCGGATCAGGGAGAGCGCGCGGACCGCCTCGCGCAGCGAGTTCCTGGACAGGCCGAGCTCGGCGGCGAGTTCGCTCTCCTTGGGCAGCCGGTCGCCCGGGCGCAGCGCACCGGAGACGATCATTTCCTTGATCTTCTCGATGGCCTCGTCGGTGACTGCCATGGGGCGACCTCCATACAGGGGCATACATCCGATGAATCGGCCCCCATTATGCGTCCCGGAGCCGCGTCGGCGCTCCCCGCATGCGAAAGGGGCGGCTCCCCCCGTGGGAACCGCCCCTTCCGGCGCTGACTGGCTGGACTAACTATACGTCAGTTCTTCTTGCCGAGCAGGTCGTCGACCTTGCCGCGGATCTCGTCCGTGGCAAGGCCCCGGATCGTGAGCGTGGTGCGGCGGCGCAGCACGTCGTCGGCCGTCTCGGCCCACTCGTGGTCGCGCGCGTAGACGACCTGAGCCCAGATCTCCGGCGCGTCCGGGTGGATCCGCTCGGCCAGCGCCGCGTCCTCGTTGGCCAGGCGCGCGATGTCGAAGGAGAGCGAGCCGTAGTGCGTGGCGAGGTGCCTGGCGGTGTCGGCCGCCATGCGCGGGCCGGGCGCCGGGCCGTCCACCATCAGGCGGTGGGCGACGGCGCGCGGGTTGGCTATGCCGGGCAGCGGCAGCTTGCCGGGGAGCTCGGAGATGGGCTCGAAATCGTCACCGAGCGGACGCCCGGGCAGCTGCTCCAGCTTCTTCATCACCGTACGGCCGATGTGGCGGAAGGTCGTCCACTTGCCGCCGGCCACCGACAGCATGCCGCCGCGGCCCTCGGTGACGACGGTCTCGCGCTTGGCCTTGGAGGTGTCGCCGGGACCGCCCGGAAGCACCCGCAGACCCGCGAAGGAGTACGTGATCAGATCGCGCGACAGCTGCTGGTCGCGGATGGAGAACGCGGCCTCGTCGAGGATCTGGGCGGTGTCCTTCTCGGTGACCGCGACGTCCGCCGGGTCGCCCTCGAACTCCTCGTCCGTGGTGCCGAGCAGGAGCATGTCCTCCCACGGCAGGGCGAAGGTGATGCGGTACTTGTCGATCGGGGTCGCCAGCGCCGCCTTCCAGGGGGAGGTGCGCTTGAGGACCAGGTGCGCGCCCTTGGACAGACGGATGGAGGGGGCCGAGTCCGGGTCCTCCATCTTGCGCAGGTGGTCGACCCACGGGCCGGTCGCGTTGAGCACCAGGCGGGCGTTGACGCCGAACTCGTCGCCGGAGAGGCGGTCGCGCAGATCGGCGCCGGTGACCCGGCCCTTGGTGAAGCGCAGCCCGGTGACCTCGGCGTGGTTGAGTACGGCCGCGCCCGCGTCCACGGCGGCGCGGACCGTCATCAGGGCCATGCGCGCGTCGTTCATCTGGTCGTCGCCGTACACGGCCACGGCCTTCAGGTTGTCCGTGCGCAGCTCCGGCACGTCCTGCGCGGCCTTGGAGGGCGACAGCAGGTGGCCGACGCCGTCACCGAAGGCGGAGAGCGCCGAGTAGGCGAAGACGCCCGCGCCGAGCTTGGCCGCGCCGTGCGGGCCGCCCTTGTAGACGGGCAGGTAGAAGGTGAGCGGGTTGGCGAGGTGCGGTGCCACCTGACGCGACACCGCACGCCGCTCGAAGTGGTTCTCGGCCACCAGCTTCACCGCACCGGTCTGCAGGTAGCGCAGACCGCCGTGGAGGAGCTTGGAGGAGGCCGAGGAGGTGGCGCCGGCGAAGTCGCCGGCGTCCACCAGGGCCACCCGCAGCCCGGACTGCGCGGCGTGCCAGGCGGTGGAGATGCCCAGGATGCCGCCGCCGATCACCAGGAGGTCGTACGTCGCCTTGGAAAGCTGCTCCCGAGTTTCGGCGCGGCTCGGGTGGGAGCCGGAGGCCGGGTGCGTCCCAAGGGCAGGGACGCTCTGCAGGGTGGTCATTTCGATTACTCCTCGTCCTCGATCCAGCCCATGGTCCGCTCGACGGCCTTGAGCCAGCTCTTGTACTCGCTGTCACGCTTGTCGGCGTCCATGCGAGGGGTCCATTCCGCCGCCCGGCGCCAGTTGGCGCGCAGCGCGTCGGTGTCCGGCCAGAAGCCGACGGCCAGACCGGCGGCGTAGGCGGCGCCGAGGCAGGTGGTCTCGGCGACCATCGGACGCACCACAGGCGCGTCCAGGAAGTCCGAGAGGGTCTGCATCAGCAGGTTGTTGGAGGTCATGCCGCCGTCGACCTTGAGCGCGGTCAGCTCGACGCCGGAGTCCTTCGTCATGGCGTCGGTGATCTCGCGGGTCTGCCAGGCGGTCGCCTCAAGCACGGCGCGCGCGATGTGCGCCTTGGTGACGTACCGGGTGAGACCGGCGATCACACCGCGGGCGTCGGAGCGCCAGTACGGGGCGAACAGACCGGAGAAGGCCGGCACGAAGTACGCGCCGCCGTTGTCCTCGACCGAGGACGCCAGGGTCTCGATCTCGGCGGCGGTCTTGATCATGCCCATCTGGTCGCGCATCCACTGGACGAGCGAGCCGGTGACGGCGATCGAGCCTTCGAGGGCGTAGACCGGCTTCTGGTCGCCGATCTGGTAGCCGACGGTGGTCAGCAGGCCGTTGTAGGAGTTGACGGGCTTGTCACCGGTGTTCATCAGCATGAAGGTGCCGGTGCCGTACGTGGACTTGGCCTCGCCCTCCGAGAAGCAGGTCTGGCCGAACAGGGCCGCCTGCTGGTCGCCGAGCGCGGAGGCGACCGGGATGCCGTCCAGGACGCCGCCCTTGGCGTGTCCGTACACCTCGGCGGAGGAGCGGATCTCGGGCAGCACCGCCGCCGGGATGTCCATGGACTGGAGGATCTTCTCGTCCCAGGCCATCTCGTGCAGGTTCATGAGCAGCGTGCGCGAGGCGTTGGTGACGTCCGTGACGTGCACACCGCCGTCGACGCCACCGGTCAGGTTCCAGATGACCCAGGAGTCCATGGTGCCGAAGAGGATGTCGCCGCGCTCGGCGCGCTCGCGCAGGCCCTCGACGTTGTCGAGCAGCCAGCGGACCTTGGGGCCGGCGAAGTACGACGCGAGCGGCAGGCCCGTCTCGCGGCGGAAGCGGTCCTGGCCGACGTTGCGGCCGAGCTCCCGGCAGAGCGCGTCGGTGCGGGTGTCCTGCCAGACGAGCGCGTTGTGCACGGGCTCGCCGGTGTTCTTGTCCCACAGAAGCGTGGTCTCGCGCTGGTTGGTGATGCCGATCGCCTTGACGTCGGCGGCGGTGATGCCCGCCTTGTCGACGGCGCCCGCCACGACTTCCTGGACGTTGGTCCAGATCTCGGCGGCGTCGTGCTCGACCCAGCCCGGCTTCGGGAAGATCTGCTCGTGCTCCTTCTGGTCGACCGAGACGATCCGGCCGTCCTTGTCGAAGACGATGCAGCGGGACGAGGTGGTGCCCTGGTCGATGGCCGCGATGAACGGGCCGTGACCGTGCGAGGCGGTGGTGTGGGTGTCGCTCACGGGGTTCTCCTGGAGGTCTGAAGGTCTCTACGGCTCAACGGCTCAGGCGAAGGCGAGGTTGTACAGGCCACCCGCGAGGGCGGCACCGGCCAGCGGGCCGACAACCGGAACCCAGGCGTAGGCCCAGTCCGAACCGCCCTTGTTGGGCAGCGGCAGCAGCGAGTGCACGATGCGCGGACCCAGATCGCGGAACGGGTTGATGGCGTAGCCCGTGGGGCCGCCGAGCGAGAGGCCGAGGCCGACGACGACCAGGGAGGTGATCAGCACACCGATGACGCCGAGGCCCTTGCCGTCGCCGTTGAGGCCCTGCGTGAGGATCGCGAGGACCAGCACGGCCGTACCGATGATCTCGGTGGTGAGGTTCTGTATCGCGTTGCGGATCTCGGGGCCGGTGGAGAAGACCCCGAGCACCGGGCCCGCGTTGGCGGCGCCGTTGTGCGGTCCCTCGATCGGCTTGTCGGCAGGGTCACCGACGATCTCCGGATCGGTCAGATGCGCCTGGAACTGGCCGTAGTAGGCCAGCCAGACCAGCGTGGCGCCGATCATGGCGCCGAGCAGCTGTCCCGCCAGGTAGACGGGCACGTCGCTCCACTCGGTGCCGCCCTCGATGGCGAGGCCGAGCGTCACCGCCGGATTGAGGTGCGCACCCGAGAGCGGGGCGGAGATGTAAGCGCCGGTGAGCACCGCGAAGCCCCACCCGAAGGTGATGGCCAGCCAGCCCGCGTTGCGTGCCTTGGAGCTCTTCAGTGTGACGGCGGCGCACACGCCACCACCGAGCAGGATGAGAACGGCGGTACCGATGATCTCGCCGGTGAAGATGTCGGAGCTGGACACCCGCGACTCCTTTGTCCTTCGTCCAGGGGAAGGCGAACCCCGGGTCCCTCCGGAAGTCCGCGCCCTCACGTCGAGGGCTTGACGGCCCTTGGCGTTGTCACACTCTAACTCGTATTGCCGTTAGGTGTTCGACAATGCCGACCGATGAACGGCAGTGTTGCTCTGGGGTTAAGTCGACGTCAAGGGTTCTGTGGCCGGTATCCCGATCGTTACCAGCAGGTACCTTTCGGCCACATTGATCGATAACTTCCAGCCAGGATCGGAAACGATCAGAACGGGCCGGGAAGTGGCTGGTCAGGCCCGCGCAAAGGGCGGGCGGCCGGGCCACGAGGGGCCGAGGAGCGGGCCACGACGGGCCCGCGGCCGGGTCAGAAGCGGCCGGCGCCCAGATCGCGCGAGACCGAGCGGGCGCAGTCGCGCACCGCGGCCACCAGCTCGGAGCGGACCTCGCCGTCCTTGCAGACGCGCTCCACGGCCCCGGCCACCCCCACGGCGCCCACCGGCATCCGGCGCCGGTCGAAGATGGGCGCGGCCACCGAGGCCACCCCGTCCCAGGTCTCCTCCATGTCGCTCGCCCAGCCGCGCGCCCGGGCCAGTTCGAGCAGCTCCTCGAAGCCGGCGCCGGTGGTCACCGTGCGGGGAGTGAACGCGGTCCGCTCGCCGTCCACCGCCTCGGTGTGCGCCACCGGGTCGAACGCCGACAGGACCTTGCCGAGCGCGGTGGAGTGCAGCGGCTGCATCGCCCCGACCTCCAGGACCTGACGGCTGTCGTCGGGCCGGAAGACGTGGTGCATGATCAGCACGCCCTGCTGGTGCAGGACGCCCACGTACACGCTCTCGCCGCTGGAGCGCGCCAGGTCGTCCGTCCACACCAGGGCGCGCGCCCGCAGCTCGTGGACGTCCAGATAGCTGTTGCCCAGGCGCAGCAGCTCCGCGCCGAGCTGGTAGCGGCCGGAGGCCGGGTCCTGCTCGACGAACCCCTCCGCCTGGAGCGTGCGCAGGATGCCGTGCGCGGTGCCCTTCGCCAGGCCGAGCGCGGAGGCCACCTCGGACAGGCCGAGCCGCCGCTCGCCGCCCGCGAGCAGCCGCAGCATGGCGGCCGCCCGTTCGAGCGACTGGATGTTCCGCGCCATCGCGCTTCCTCCCACTTCGGAACGTTGAGTTCGACAATGCTGAACAGTATCGGCCGTTGTCGACCTCATGTCACCGTGATGGACGGTCCCCGCCGCCATCCGGCCGGTTCGGACGGCAGACGTACCGGGGCCATCCGGCCGTCACCCGGGCGGCCCCCCGCGCAGTCCGCCCCGTGGGACACCTGTGCTCACCCGCCCCCCGCCCGGTTACCCTGACCGGGTGCGGCCTCCCCTCGGACGCCGCAAAGCCGACAGCCGTCGCACTCCAGGGAGCAGATCCATGGCCTCGTTGCCTACCCCTTCCGCTGACAGCCGGACCCGCGCCGACGCGCTCCGCGAAGCGCTCGCCACCCGCGTGGTGGTGGCCGACGGAGCCATGGGAACCATGCTCCAGGCGCAGGACCCCACCCTGGAGGACTTCCAGGACCTTGAGGGCTGCAACGAGATCCTCAACGTCACCCGGCCCGACATCGTGCGCTCGGTGCACCAGGAGTACTTCGCCGTCGGCGTCGACTGCGTCGAGACCAACACCTTCGGCGCGAACTTCTCCGCCCTCGGTGAGTACGACATCCCCGAGCGCGTGTACGAGCTGTCCGAGGCGGGCGCCCGGATCGCCCGCGAGGTGGCCGACGAGTTCACCGCCTCGACCGGACAGCAGCGCTGGGTGCTCGGCTCCATGGGCCCCGGCACCAAGCTGCCCACCCTCGGCCACGCCCCGTACACCCTGCTGCGCGACGCCTACCAGCAGAACGCCGAGGGCATGCTGGCCGGCGGCGCCGACGCGCTCCTGGTGGAGACCACCCAGGACCTGCTCCAGACCAAGGCCGCCATCCTCGGCGCCCAGCGCGCCCTGGACGTGGCCGGCTACCGGGTCCCGATCATCTGCTCGGTCACCGTCGAGACCACCGGCACCATGCTGCTGGGCTCCGAGATCGGCGCCGCGCTCACCGCCCTGGAGCCGCTGGGCATCGACATGATCGGCCTCAACTGCGCCACCGGCCCCGCCGAGATGAGCGAGCACCTGCGCTACCTCGCCCGCAACTCCCGGGTCCCGCTGTCCTGCATGCCCAACGCCGGACTGCCCGTCCTCGGCAAGGACGGCGCGCACTACCCGCTCTCCGCGCCGGAACTCGCCGACGCCCAGGAGACGTTCGTCCGCGAGTACGGCCTGTCCCTGGTCGGCGGCTGCTGCGGCACCACGCCCGAGCACCTGCGCCAGGTCGTCGAGCGGGTCCGCGGCGTCGCCCCCACCGAGCGCCACCCGCGCCCCGAGCCCGGCGCCGCCTCGCTCTACCAGAGCGTGCCGTTCCGCCAGGACACCTCGTACATGGCGATCGGCGAGCGCACCAACGCCAACGGCTCGAAGAAGTTCCGCGAGGCCATGCTGGAGGGCCGCTGGGACGACTGTGTGGAGATGGCCCGCGACCAGATCCGCGAGGGCGCCCACATGCTCGACCTCTGCGTCGACTACGTGGGCCGCGACGGCGTGGCCGACATGGAGGAGCTCGCCGGCCGCTTCGCCACCGCCTCCACCCTGCCGATCGTCCTCGACTCCACCGAGGTGAACGTCCTCCAGGCCGGTCTGGAGAAGCTCGGCGGGCGCGCGGTCATCAACTCCGTCAACTACGAGGACGGCGACGGGCCCGAGTCGCGGTTCGCCAAGGTCACCGAGCTGGCCGTGGAGCACGGCGCGGCCCTGATCGCGCTCACCATCGACGAGGAGGGCCAGGCCCGTACCGTCGAGCACAAGGTCGCCATCGCGGAGCGGCTCATCGACGACCTCACCGGCAACTGGGGCGTGCACGAGTGCGACATCCTCATCGACGCGCTGACCTTCACCATCTGCACCGGCCAGGAGGAGTCCCGCAAGGACGGCATCGCCACCATCGAGGCGATCCGCGAGCTCAAGCGCCGCCGCCCGGACGTCCAGACCACCCTCGGCCTGTCCAACATCTCCTTCGGCCTCAACCCGGCCGCCCGTGTCGTACTGAACTCCGTCTTCCTGGACGAGTGCGTCAAGGCGGGCCTCGACTCCGCGATCGTGCACGCGTCCAAGATCCTGCCGATCGCGCGTCTGGAGGAGGAGCAGGTCAAGGTCGCCCTCGACCTCATCTATGACCGCCGCGCCGAGGGTTACGACCCGCTCCAGCGGCTCATGGAGCTCTTCGAGGGCGTCAGCACCAAGTCGATGAAGGCGGGCAAGGCCGAGGAGCTCCTCGCGCTGCCGCTGGACGAGCGCCTCCAGCGCCGGATCATCGACGGCGAGAAGAACGGCCTGGCCGCCGACCTCGACGAGGCGCTGCTCAGCCGCCCCGCCCTCGACATCGTCAACGACACCCTCCTGGAGGGCATGAAGGTCGTCGGCGAGCTCTTCGGCTCCGGCCAGATGCAGCTGCCGTTCGTCCTCCAGTCCGCCGAGGTCATGAAGACGGCCGTGGCCCATCTGGAGCCGCACATGGAGAAGTCCGACGCGGAGGGCAAGGGCACCATCGTGCTTGCCACCGTGCGCGGCGACGTCCACGACATCGGCAAGAACCTCGTCGACATCATCCTCTCCAACAACGGCTACAACGTCGTCAACCTCGGCATCAAGCAGCCCGTCTCCGCGATCCTGGAGGCCGCCGAGGAGCACCGGGCCGATGTGATCGGCATGTCCGGCCTGCTGGTGAAGTCGACCGTGATCATGAAGGAGAACCTGGAGGAGCTCAACCAGCGCAAGATGGCCGCCGACTACCCGGTGATCCTCGGCGGCGCGGCCCTCACGCGCGCGTACGTAGAGCAGGACCTGCACGAGATCTACGAGGGCGAAGTCCGCTACGCCCGCGACGCGTTCGAGGGCCTGCGTCTGATGGACGCCCTGGTCGCGGTGAAGCGCGGCGTGCCCGGCGCGAGCCTGCCCGAGCTCAAGCAGCGCCGGGTGCCCAAGCGTGCGGCGGCCCTGCCCGAGGCGGAGGAGCCCGAGGGCTCGGTCCGCTCGGACGTGGCCGTCGACAACCGCATCCCCGAGCCGCCGTTCTGGGGCACCCGGGTGATCAAGGGGATCGGCCTCAAGGAGTACGCCTCCTGGCTCGACGAGGGCGCGCTCTTCAAGGGCCAGTGGGGCCTCAAGCAGAACCGGGCCGGCGACGGGCCGAGCTACGAGGAGCTGGCGGAGACCGAGGGCCGCCCGCGGCTGCGCGGCTGGCTGGAGCAGCTGCACACCAGGAACCTGCTGGAGGCGGCCGTCGTCCACGGCTACTTCCCGTGCGTCTCCAAGGGCGACGACCTGATCATCCTGAACGAGGACGGCTCGGAGCGGACCCGTTTCACCTTCCCGCGCCAGCGCCGCGGCCGCCGGCTGTGCCTGGCGGACTTCTTCCGCCCGGAGGAGTCCGGCGAGACCGACGTGGTCGGGCTCCAGGTGGTCACGGTCGGCTCGAAGATCGGCGAGGCCACGGCCGAGCTGTTCGAGGCCAACTCCTACCGCGACTACCTCGAACTGCACGGCCTGTCCGTGCAGTTGGCGGAGGCCCTGGCCGAGTACTGGCACGCGCGCGTGCGCAGTGAGCTCGGCTTCGCCGGGGAGGACCCGTCCGACGTGGAGGACATGTTCGCCCTCAAGTACCGCGGCGCGCGCTTCTCGCTCGGCTACGGGGCCTGCCCGGACCTGGAGGACCGCGCCAAGATCGCCGAGCTGCTGCAGCCCGAGCGGATCGGCGTCCACCTCTCCGAGGAGTTCCAGCTCCACCCCGAGCAGTCCACGGACGCCATCGTCATCCACCACCCCGAGGCGAAGTACTTCAACGCGAGGTGAGTGTGGGGGCGGGGAGCGCTGCCGTGCAGCCGCGGGCCGGTGGGGGCTGGTCGCTCCCCCGAGTCCTCGGCTTCGCTCGACCAGGGGGGACCCCAACCCGGCGGAGCCGCACCATGTCACCGGCCGCGCCCCTTTCGGGGCGTGACCACTACCACGAGCGTTTTCCGCTGCCGAGACGTAGACTTGTCGGTCCAGTGCAGGCCGGTTCCCACCCTGGGAACCGGCCTTCTCGTCCCTCCAGGAGGTGTGCCCGGATGACCACCACGGTTCCCGCGCCCGTTACCGGTACGGCCGGAAGATCGGCCCTCGAAGCCGTCTTCCTGGACATGGACGGCACACTGGTCGACACCGAGGGGTTCTGGTGGGACGCCGAGGTGGAGGTCTTCGCCGCGCTCGGCCACCCGCTCCAGGAGAGCTGGCGCGACGTCGTGGTGGGCGGGCCCATGACCCGCAGCGCCGGGTTCCTCATCGAGGCGACGGGCGCCGACATCACCGTCCCCGAGCTCACCGTGCTGCTCAACGACCGCTTCGAGGCGCGCATCAGCCGCGGGGTCCCGCTGATGCCGGGAGCCGCCCGGCTGCTCGGCGAGCTCGCCGAGCACTCCATGCCGACCGCCCTGGTCTCGGCCTCGCACCGGCGGATCATCGACCGGATCCTGCACTCGCTGGGCACGCGCAACTTCGCGCTCACCGTCGCCGGGGACGAGGTCGGCCGCACCAAGCCGCACCCCGATCCTTATCTGTTCGCCGCCGCCGGGCTCGGCGCGGACCCCACCAGATGCGCGGTCGTCGAGGACACCGCGACCGGTGTGGCGGCCGCCGAGGCGGCCGGCTGCCGGGTGGTGGCGGTGCCGTCCGTCGCGCCCATCGAGCCCGCCTCGGGCCGGGTCGTCGTCGATTCCCTCGAACAGGTCGACCTGGCTTTTCTGCGGACCCTGATCACACGGATGAACTGATCCGTTCACACAGCGTGCCCCCTGAATGCGGCGCAAACTCATCGCATCCGGCCGTGCATTTTCCGTGACCCCTCAAGGGTGTCGCGGCAACATCACAACGGTTGAATTCACGACGGGTCAATGCATGTCAAGGGGGTGACGTTCGTCACCTGATCTGCCGTCAGTAAACGATGCCAAGGGCGTCTCCCGGTGCTCGGGAGGTGCCCTTGTGTCCTGTTTAGGGATCTCCTGTACGAAAGATTCCGCCGCCTCGATATCGGCGGGCCGCTATTTCCGGCCACTGCGTGGCGTGTGAATGGAGCAGGCCCAGTACGGGCTTTCCCGGCCCGCCCACTAATCTCGTCGCGAGAACTTCGCCGCACCCTCAACTGCCCCGGCACCCACCAAGCCGCCGGGCGCGCAGGTCCGATCGTACGTACCGGCCCGATCGCCTCCCGCCCCGACCGGGCGGCCGCGGCGGAGTGATTCGTACACCGCTGTACCCCAGTGCCGGACACATAGGGAGAACGTCCAGGATGAACCGCAAGACTTTGGTGCTGCCGGCCGTAGTGGGCCTGCTCGCCCCCGTACTCGCCGCATGTGGCGGGGCAGGAAGTGGGGGCGACGGCGGCAAGGCCATCGTCGTGGGCACCACGGACCAGTTCGTGGTCACCAAGGACGCACCCGCTCCCTTCGACCCGGCCTACGCGTACGACACCGGTGCCTGGAACGTGCTGCGCCAGACCGTGCAGATGCTGGTCCACGTCCCGCGCGGCGGCGGCGAGCCCGTCCCGGACGCGGCCTCCAGCTGCTCGTTCACCGACAAGGAGAACGAGAGCTACCGCTGCAAGCTGCGCAGCGGTATCCAGTTCGCCGACGGCTCCAAGCTGACCTCCGCCGACGTCCACTACTCCATCCAGCGCGTCCTGAACATCAAGGACGGCAACGGCCCCGTCGCGCTGCTTGAGAACATCGACACGATGGAGACCAAGGGCGACGACGAGATCGTCTTCCATCTGAAGACCCCGGACGCCACCTTCCCGTACAAGCTCGCGACGCCCGCCGCCGCGATCGTGCAGAAGGACAAGTACCGGCCGAAGACGCTGCGCGGCGGCTTCGAGGTCGACGGCTCCGGCCCGTACACCCTCAAGGCCGAGGTCGACGGCGACAAGGTCGTCAAGGCCGTCTTCAGCAAGAACCCCAATTACAAGGGGGACTTGAAGGTCAACAACGACAAGGTCGAGCTGCGCTCGTTCCCCGACGCCGACTCCATGGGCGCCGAGCTCGAATCCGGCAAGATCGACATGATGACGCGTTCCATGTCGCCGGAGCAGATCCAGAAGTACTCGCTCACCCCGCCGAAGAACGTCAACCTGGTCGAGATGCCCGGCCTGGAGATCCGTTACCTGGGCTTCAACACCAACGACCCGTCGGTGAAGAACAAGGCCGTCCGCCAGGCGATGGCCGCCGTCGTCGACCGCGGCGCGCTGGCCTCCAAGGTGTACGGGGCGACCGCCGAGCCGCTCTACTCGCTCATCCCGACCTCGATCGCCGGGCACACCAACTCGTTCTTCAACAAGTACGGCGAGCCGAGCAAGCAGAAGGCCTCCGGCATCCTGAAGGCCGCCAATGTGTCCACCCCGGTGAAGCTCACGCTGAACTACACGAGCGACCACTACGGTCCGGGCACCGCCAAGGAGTTCTCGATCCTGCGGGACCAGCTGAACTCCACCGGCCTGTTCGCCACCACGCTCAAGGCGACCGACTGGCCCAGGTACCGCCCGGCCCAGAAGGCCGGCGAGTACGCCGTCTACGGCCTCGGCTGGTTCCCCGACTTCCCGGACCCGGACAACTACGTCGCGCCCTTCCTCGGCCGGGACAACTTCCTCAACTCGCCGTACTCCAACGTCGAGGTGCGCAACACCCTGATCCCGGAGTCCCGCGTCGCGGCCGACCGCAACCAGGCCTCCAAGCCGTTCGAGAGGATCCAGGACATCGTCGCCAACGACGTCCCCGTACTGCCGCTGTGGCAGGGCAAGCAGTACGTCGCCGCCCGCAGCCAGATCACGGGCACCGAGTGGGCGCTCAACTCCTCCGCCGACCTCCAGCTGTGGGAGCTGGGCCGCGGCGTGAAGTAACGCAGGACCCGGCCGCGATATTCACGTGCCGGCAAGCAATTTCAGTGAGGCTGCGGCTCCCGGGGCCACCCCGGAGCCGGCCGAACAACGACTGTGAGGCACTTGCACGTGAAGATACGGAACCGATGGCTGACGGCCCCGCTCGCCGCGGGGCTGGCAGCCGGTCTCCTCAGCGGCTGCGGCTCGGAGGACGGGGCCTCCTCCGGGAGCGGCGAGTCGGTGGTCATGGGAATGTCGGACGACATCCTGGCCACCGACCCGGCCTCCGGTTACGACCCGGGCTCCTGGCTGCTGTTCAACAACGTCTTCCAGTCGCTGCTCAGCTTCTCCAAGGGGAGCACCACCCCGCAGCCCGAGGCGGCCGAGCGCTGCTCGTTCGACAAGGGCGGCTCCCAGGTCTTCCGCTGCACCCTGCGCTCCGGCCTGAAGTTCACCAACGGCAACGCGCTGACGTCCGAGGACGTCAAGTTCTCGTTCGAGCGGGTGCTGCGCATCAACGACGCCAACGGGCCCGCGCCGCTGCTCTCCACCCTGGGCAAGATCGACACCCCGGACGAGCAGACCGTCGTCTTCCACCTCAAGGTGCCGGACGCCACCTTCCCCAGCAAGATCGCCTCCGGTGCCGGCTCGATCGTCGACCACGAGACGTACCCGGCGGACAAGCTGCGCACCGACGGCAAGGCGGTCGGCTCGGGCGTCTACAAGCTGGACGCGTTCGGCGAGAAGCAGGCGAGCTTCTCGGTCAACTCCAGCTACAAGGGCAGCGCCAAGGTCAAGAACTCCGGCATGACCATGAAGCTCTTCCACGGCCGGCAGAAGGACCTGGCGGACGCGCTGAAGAACGGCGACGTCGACCTCGCCTACCGCGGTCTCACCGCCAAGGACATCGCCGACCTCCAGGCCACCAGCGTGGTGGACAAGAAGGGCGTCAAGGTCGTCGAGGGCACCGGCGCCGAGGTCCAGCACCTGGTCTTCAACATGAACGACGCGGTCGCCGGCAAGCCCGCCGTCCGCAAGGCCATCGCCTACCTCGTCGACCGCGAGGCGCTGGTGCGCGACGTCTACAAGTCGACCGCGGCGCCGCTCTATTCGATCGTCCCGTCGGGCATCACCGCGCACAGCACCTCGATGTTCGACATGTACGGCGGCAGCCCGCAGCCCGCGAAGGCCAAGCAGGTCCTGCACAAGGCCGGCATCACCGGCAAGGTGAAGCTCACCCTGTGGTCCACGCCCATCCGCTACGGACCGGGCACCGACGACGAGATGCGGGCCATCGCCAAGCAGCTCAACGCGAGCGGGCTGTTCGACGCCGAGGTGAAGTCCGTCGAGTTCAAGCAGTACGAGAAGGACATCGCGGCCGGCAAGTACGGCGTGTACGTGAAGGGCTGGATCCCGGACTACCCGGACCCGGACAACTTCACCTCGCCGTTCTTCGGCAAGGACAACGTGCTGTCCAACCACTATGTCAACAAGGCGATCACCGACGAGATCATCCCGTCGACAGCCGCCACGGAGGACCGCTCGGCCACCGAGGCCGACTTCGCCCGCCTCCAGGACCTCGTCGCCAACGACCTGCCGATCCTGCCGCTGTGGCAGGGCAAGCAGTACGCCGTGGCCCGCGAGGGCGTGGTGGGTCTTGAGTGGACCCTGGACCCGTCGACCGTGTTCCGGTTCTGGGAGATCAGCAAGAACTAGCGGGGGCGCGGCCCCGAGGGGGGTGGGGGGGGGGGGGGGCCCCCCCCCCCCCCCACCCCTTCACTGCGCTCCGGGCCGGACCAGTCCGCTCTCGTACGCGTACACCGCCGCCTGGACGCGGTCGCGCAGCCCCAGCTTCGTCAGCACATGGCCGACGTGCGTCTTCACCGTCGTCTCGCTGACGAACAGATCCGCGGCGATCTCCGCGTTGGAGAGCCCGCGTGCCACCAGCTTCAGGACCTCGACCTCGCGGTCGGTCAGCGTGTGCAGCGTGTCCGGGACCGGCTCCTCGCCCGAGGGCAGATGGTCCGCGTACTTGTCGAGCAGGCGGCGTGTGATCGACGGGGCGAGCATCGCCTCGCCGGCCGCGACCACCCGGATCGCCTGCACCAGCTCATTGGCGGGCGCGTCCTTCAGCAGGAAGCCGCTGGCCCCCGCCTTGAGCGCCTCCACCACGTACTCGTCGAGGTCGAACGTGGTCAGCACCAGCACCTTCGCCGGGCCGTCCTTGCCCGGGCCGCTGATCTGCCGGGTCGCCTCCACACCGTCCATCCGGGGCATCCGGATGTCCATCAGCACCACATCGGGCTGGAGCGCCCGCACCTGGTCGAGGGCCTGGAGACCGTCACCGGCCTCGCCCACCACCGCGATGTCCTGCTCGGCCTCCAGGATCATCCGGAAACCGGTGCGCAGCAGCGGCTGGTCGTCGACCAGTAGGACGCGGATAGCCACGGGAACTCCTCATCAGGATTGCTGGACCGGGTCCATTCTGCCCTGCTCATCCTGCGCCACCCCGGCTGGGAGCACCGGTAGCGGCTGTGCTCACCCGGGGGCGGCCCCCGGACCCACGGCCGGGCCGCCGCACTTCAGCCTGCAGAATCCCCGGCCGGGATCAAAGGAAGCGGATATGCCGGGGGAGTCCCCCCGAATTCGGGACAGACCGCCTGGTGGTCGCACCAGCCGCACAGCTTGCTCGGCCTCGGCCGCCAGTCGCCCGTCTCGGTGGCCAGCCGGATCGCCTCCCACAGAGCGTGCAGCTTCCGCTCCACCTGGTGCAGATCCGCCTCCACCGGGTCGTACGTCAGCACGTCACCGCTGCCCAGGTACACCAGCTGGAGCCGGCGCGGCAGCACGTTCTTCAGCCGCCACACCACCAGCGCGTAGAACTTCATCTGGAACAGCGCGCCCTCCGCGTACTCCGGACGCGGGGCCTTGCCCGTCTTGTAGTCGACGATGCGGACCTCACCGGTCGGCGCCACGTCGACCCGGTCGATCACCCCGCGCAGCCGCAGCCCCGACTCCAGCTCCGTCTCGACGAAGAACTCCCGCTCCACCGGCTCCAGAAGCGTCGGATCCTCCAGCGAGAACCACCGCTCCACCAGCCGCTCGGCGTCCGCCAGCCACTTGGTCAGCCGCTCGCCCCCGGTGTCCTCGGCGAAGAGCTCCGTCAGCTCGGGCTTCGACTCAAGGAGCCGGTCCCACTGGCCGGGGATCATCGCCTTCGCGCGCGGAGCGGTCCGCTCCGCCGCCGGGTCGTCGAAGAGGCGCTCCAGCACCGCGTGCACCAGCGTGCCGCGCGTCGCCGCCTCGCTCGGCTTCTCGGGGAGCTTGTCGATCACCCGGAACCGGTACAGCAAGGGGCACTGCATGAAGTCGTTCGCCCGCGACGGCGACAACGACGCGGGGCGCTGGGCCGCCGCGGCCCCTCCGGTGCTCGTATCCATGACACAGACCCTACGACCCGCCACTGACAGCGAGCGGAATACCATCGACGACGAGCCCCCTCACACTGCATGATCGAGACAGAAGCACCGACGAAGGGACACCGTGGACGAGAGCGGCGACAGCAAGAGGCCGCAGTCAGGCGCGGGGGACGACGGTCCCGGCGCCGCGCCCGGCAACGGCAAGTCGCCCCGTGGACCGGAGCCGGGCGGCGGAATCCTCATGGGGCGCCCGTTCGGCGTGCCGGTCTACGTCGCACCCAGCTGGTTCCTGGTAGCCGCCCTCATCACCTGGGTCTTCGGCGGCCAGCTCGACCGCGTGCTGCCCGAGCTCGGCGCCGCCCGCTACCTCGTCTCGCTCTTCTTCGCGGTCGCCTTCTACGCCTCGGTGCTGGTCCACGAGCTGGCCCACACCGTCGCCGCGCTGCGCTTCAAGCTCCCCGTGCGCCGTATCCAGCTCCAGTTCTTCGGCGGTGTCTCCGAGATCGAGAAGGAGACGGAGACCCCGGGCCGCGAGTTCGTGCTCGCCTTCGTCGGCCCGCTGCTCTCCCTCGTCCTGTCCGGCCTTTTCTACATCGGGATGCAGGCCGTCGAGCCCGGCACCGTCCCCGGCGTCCTGCTCGCCGGGCTGATGATCTCCAACCTGATCGTGGCGGGCTTCAACCTGCTGCCCGGCCTGCCGCTGGACGGCGGCCGGATGCTCCGCGCCGTCGTGTGGAAGATCACCGGCAAGCCCATGAGCGGCACCGTCGCCGCCGCCTGGGTCGGCCGCGCCCTCGCCGTCACCGTCCTCATCGGCCTCCCGCTGCTCACCCAGACCGGCGCCCTCGGCAACGCGCCCGAAGAGGTCGACGGCATGGACACCGTCACCGACGCACTGCTCGCCGCGATCCTCGCCGCCATCATCTGGACCGGCGCGGGCAACAGCCTGCGGATGGCCCGGCTGCGCGAGCACCTGCCGGAGCTGCGCGCCCGCAACCTCACCCGCCGGGCCGTCCCCGTCGAGTCGGCCACCCCGCTCTCCGAGGCGCTGCGCCGGGCCAACGAGGCCGGGGCGCGCGCCCTGGTCGTCGTCGACGGCCAAGGCGACCCCACCGGCCTCGTCCGCGAGGCCGCCATCGTCGGCGTACCGGAGCACCGCCGCCCCTGGGTCGCGGTCAGCGGGCTCGCCCAGGACCTCACCGACGGCATGCGCGTCCCGGCCGAGCTGGCCGGCGAACCGCTCCTCGACAAGCTCCGCGCCACCCCCGCCACCGAGTACCTGGTCGTCGAGGAGACCGGAGAGATCTACGGAGTGCTCTCGGCGGCCGACGTCGAGAAGGCGTTCGTGGCGGCGATGGCCCGGCCCACCCCCTAAACGCACCGGCGGCCCCCGTATCCGCGCAGGCCGTGGCGCTTTGCGGTCAACAGGGCCGGTACCCTGTTCGTATGTCCGAACCGACCGGTGCCGCCCGCCGTCGCGGGCCCTTCAAGGTCGGGGACCAGGTCCAGCTCACCGACCCCAAGGGACGCCACTACACGTTCACGCTCGAAGCCGGGAAGAATTTCCACACCCACAAGGGTTCCTTCCCGCACGACGAGCTGATCGGTGCTCCCGAGGGCAGTGTTGTCCGTACCACGGGAAACGTCGCCTACCTCGCGCTGCGCCCCCTGCTCCCCGACTTCGTCCTGTCCATGCCCCGCGGCGCCGCCGTGGTCTACCCCAAGGACGCGGGGCAGATCCTGGCCTTCGCCGACATCTTCGCCGGCGCCCGCGTCGTCGAGGCCGGGGTCGGCTCGGGCTCGCTGAGCGCGTTCCTGCTGCGCGCCGTCGGCGACCACGGAATGCTGCACTCCTACGAGCGCCGCGAGGACTTCGCCGAGATCGCCACGCAGAACGTGGAGCGCTACTTCGGCGGACCGCACCCCGCCTGGCAGCTCACCGTCGGCGACCTCCAGGACAACCTGTCGGACACCGACGTCGACCGCGTCATCCTCGACATGCTCGCCCCCTGGGAGTGCCTGGACGCCGTGTCCAAGGCGCTGGTGCCCGGCGGCATCCTCTGCTGCTACGTGGCCACCACCACCCAGCTCTCGCGCACCGTCGAGTCCATCCGGGAGATCGGCTGCTTCGCCGAGCCGCA
Source organism: Streptomyces sp. NPDC059994 (assembly GCF_042737755.1). Lineage (NCBI taxonomy): Bacteria > Bacillati > Actinomycetota > Actinomycetes > Kitasatosporales > Streptomycetaceae > Streptomyces > Streptomyces sp. NPDC059994. Next base: position 261 of record NZ_JBHWUR010000134.1, on the reverse strand, counting down.
GCCCTGGGAATCGATGATCCGCAACTGGCACGTCGAGGGCCTGGCCGTCCGCCCCGACCACCGGATGATCGGCCACACCGGCTTCCTGGTGACCGCCCGCCGCCTCGCGGACGGTGTGGAGCCCCCGATGCGCCGCCGCCGTCCCGCCAAGGGCGCGTACGGAGACGACTACGAGGGCCCCAACAAGGACTGACGGGTCCGTCAGCTCACCGTCGGCGACCTCCAGGACAACCTGTCGGACACCGACGTCGACCGCGTCAT
>NZ_JBHWUR010000133.1:0-18979 GCF_042737755.1 Streptomyces sp. NPDC059994 | reverse complement strand
CCTCCTTCAAATTTTCCTCCCCAAACCCCCATACACACCCCCCCCCCGCCAACCCCCGCGGGGCGGGGGGGGGGCGGTGGGCGGGGGGGGGCCCCCCCCCCCCCCGGCCCGCCCGCCTCCGCAACCCCCGGGCCACGCACCCCTCTTGTCCATCCGGGCGCCGCGGGTGGAGGATTCGCCCGAGCAGGCGCTCGCCACGCCAACCGGGGGGGACGGCAAAGGGGCATGACGCAGCCACAGACACTCACGGCCGGGGCCCGGCTGACCGGCGCCGTCCTGTGCGCCTTCCTCGCGCTGCTCACGGCCGCCTGGATCGCCCGCGACATCCACGCCGCCCGCAGCCTGCCCGACCTCTGGTGGTTCTGGACCGGCGCGCCCAAGCACCGCGGCGGCACCCCGCTGACCACCGGCGTCCTCGACCCCGTCCTGCTCGTGGTCTACGCGGTGGCGGCCGCGGTCGTGCCCCGCTCACCGGCCGCCGCGGCCGTGCTGAGCTGCGTCGGCGCCGTCACCGCGGCGCTTCGGGTCTCCTCCCTGTGGGTGCTGCACGACGACTGGACGGACTCGACCGCCCTGCACGATCTGCACCGGCGGGCACTGCTCAGCACCTTCGCGGCGCTGGCGGCCGGGCTCGCCCTGGTCATCACGGCCGCCGCCGGACGCAGACCCGACGCGGCCCCCGGCCCGAGGCCGCAGGCCCGGCCCGGTCCGGGCGCCGGGACGACCGCGTTCCTGCTGCTCGGCGCGGCCGGTCTGGTGGCGGTGGCCTGGGAGATCTACTGGGCCGTGGAACTCTCCGGGGAGCAGTACAAGGCGCGGTTCACCGGCAAGCACCTGCCGCTGCTCTGGATGCCCGGCGGCTGGGTGGCGGTCGTCCTCGCGGCGATCGCGCTGACGGCCGCGGGCGGCGGGCTCGCGCGGGCCGTCCACGTACGGCCGCTCGGTCTGATGGCGGCCGCCGTCCTCACCGCCTCCGGCGCCATCGGGATCGCTCTGGCCGTACGGTTCGAACTGCTCGACCACTTCGGGGACTTGGAGACCGGGGCCCAGCTGCAGGTGCTGACGTGGTTCTTCCAGCCGGCCGCCGGTATCGCCCTGGTCCCGGTGCTCGCCCGGCGCGGCCCCGAGGACCGGGCGGGCGCGCCCGGGGCGCCGTGGACACCGCAGTCACCGCCGTACGCGCCCTACTCGCCCCAGCCGCCGCAGGACGGCCACGGCGGCGGCTTCGGCCCGCCGCCCCCGGGCTACGGCCCGCCCCCGCCGCCCTCCTCGCCGCCGCCGGGCTGGTGAGGCCGGCGGCGGCGAGGAGCGGGGTTCAGATCCCCAGCGAGCGCTTCAGGAAGTCCACTTGGAGCAGCAGCAGATTCTCCGCCACCTGCTCCTGCGGGGTCATATGGGTCACGCCCGTGAGCGGCAGCACCTCATGGGGGCGGCCGGCGGCGAGCAGGGCCGAGGAGAGACGCAGGGTGTGTGCGGCCACCACATTGTCGTCCGCCAGACCGTGGATGATCATCAACGGCCGGTGCTGCTCGGCCGGTTGGGACAGACCGGAGTCGGTGACCAGCGAGTTCGCCTCGTACACCGACGGGCTGCTCTGCGGGTCGCCGAGGTAGCGCTCGGTGTAGTGGGTGTCGTAGAGCCGCCAGTCGGTCACCGGCGCCCCAGCGATCCCCGCGTGGAAGACGTCGGGCCGGCGCAGCACCGCGAGCGCCGACAGATAGCCGCCGAAGGACCAGCCGCGCATCGCCACCCGGCCCAGATCCAGCGGGAAGGTGCCCGCGAGGCCATGGAGCGCCTCGATCTGGTCGTCGAGGGTGAGCGTGAAGTCGTCCCGGATCGCCTTCTCCCAGCCGGGGGAGCGGCCGGGTGCGCCGCGCCCGTCGGCCACGATCACCGCGAACCCCTGGTCCGCGAACCACTGCGAGGTGAGATGGGCGTTGTGGGCGGCGTGGACGCGCGCGCCGTGGGGACCGCCGTAGGGGTCCATCAGCACAGGAAGAGGACCGTCCGATTCCGAGTAATCGGCGGGGAGCAGCACGGCGCATGGGATGCGGCGTGCGCCCCCCTCGGTCAGCCGGACCCTGGCCGTGAGCACGGGGGTCTCCGCGTACGAGTCGACCTCCGCGACCGTCTTGCCGTCCCGTTCCACCCGGACCGTGGTGCCCGGGCTGTCCGGACGGGCCGAAGTGAGAACCGTCACCGGTCCGCCCCGGACCGCCGAGTGCACCCCGGCACCCTCCGAAACCCGCTCGATACCCAGCTCATTGACCCGGTACACATGGATCTCTCCGGTTTCGGGAGCACGGGCCGCCTCGCCGGCCGACGCCGAGACCAGGATGTCGTCGGTCCCGATGTCGAGCACGGCCCGGATCTGCAGCTGCCCTCCGGTCAGCGGACGGTCGCCCGCCGCGAGCACGCGCGCCCCGCCCTCGTCCGCGATCCGCACCAGCCGTCCGTCCGGCGCCCAGGCCGGGACGCCGGGGAAAAGATCGAGCCACACCGCGTCCTCGTCCGCGTGGACCGTCCGGGTCTTCCCGGACGCGGTGGGGGTGGTGTCGATGGTCAGATGCAGCTGCACCCGCTGGTCCCGGGCCTGCACCAGGAGCAGCGGGGCACCCGCCGCCGACCAGTGCACCCGTGCCAGGTACGGGTAGCGCTCCCGGTCCCAGACGACCTCGGTCCGGGAGCCGTCGAGCCCGTACAGGAACAGCCGCACCTCGGCGTTGGGCGTGCCCGCCGCCGGATACGCGACCCGCTGCGGCTCGCGGTCGGGGTTGGCGGGGTCGGCGATCCACCAGCGCCGCACGGGGCTGTCGTCGGCCCGCGCCACCAGGAGCGCGTCCCCGTCGGGCGACCACCAGTAACCCCGCGGGCGCTCCATCTCCTCGGCCGCGATGAACTCCGCTAGCCCATAGGTGACCTCGGGCGACTCCGGCTCGGCGAGCGCCCGGTCGCCCTCGCCGTCCGCCCCGGTCACGCGCAGGGCGCCCCGCGCCACATAGGCGACGAGGCGGCCGTCGGGCGAGGGTCGCGGGTCGATCACCGGGCCGGGAACGGGCAGTTCGCGGGTGGTCCCGGCCCGCAGCTCGGCCGTGAACAGCCGGCCCGAGAGGGCGAACGCGGCCAGCTCCACCGCCGCGTCGGTCGCATAGCCGACGATGCCCGCCGCACCCTCGCGGCTGCGCTCGCGCCGCGCCTTCTCCTGCTCCGACAGCTCCTCCACGGCTCCGCCGAGGAGCGCCCGGGGGTCGGCCGCGAGCCGTTCGTGCGCGCCGTCCTCCAGATCGAGCACCCAGAGGCTGTTGGCCGGATCCGTACCCCCAGGGGCCCTCAGAAAGGTCACCCGGCTGCCGTCCGGCGCCACCGTGAAGGCGCGGGGCGCACCGAGCGTGAAGCGCTGGGTCCTGGCGTACTGACGGGGAAACGAGGTCTTCCCAGGGGCAATTGAGGTCATGGAGGGAACCTAGCGGCACCCGTCCGCACCTGCTCGTACGTGGGGGGTGTGCGCCCCTTGTGCGCCCGTGCACCGATCAATGCGTTCCGTCGGATAGTTATGATCCATAGTGGGGGGTGGGTATGACTCTGCATGCCCCCTCACACGCTGCTCTGCCCCTACCGACTGGCTCTTTCCGACCGACAGATGGAGGTGAACCGCCGTGGCACTCTCGATTTCGGCGGTGGTGCTGCTGGCGATCATCGTCTTCCTGCTGGTCAGGAAGTCCGGACTGAAGGCCGGACACGCGGTGGTCTGCACTCTGCTCGGCTTCTACCTCGCCAGCTCGTCCATGGCGCCCACCATCAACGACCTCTCCAACAACGTCGCGGGCATGATCAGCGACATCAAGTTCTGACGGTCTTGTCGCCGCCCGGCCCGGTCGGGGGATCCGAGGCATGCCGCCGTGCGGCATGCCTCGTAGGCTGTCCCGTATGACGGATCTCCCCGCCCGGCGGCTGCTCCTGGTGCACGCCCACCCCGACGACGAGTCGATCAACAACGGCGCCACCATGGCCCGCTACGCCGCCGAAGGCGCGCTGGTCACGCTGGTGACCTGCACCCTCGGTGAGGAGGGCGAGGTCATCCCGGCCGACCTGGCCCACCTCGCCGCCGACCGGGACGACCGCCTCGGCGCCCACCGCGTCGGCGAACTCGCCGCCGCGATGAAGGAGCTCGGGGTCACCGACCACCGCTTCCTCGGCGGCCCCGGCCGCTTCCGCGACTCCGGGATGATGGGTCTTGAGCAGAACCGCCGCGAGGGCGCCTTCTGGAACACCGAGGTGGACGACGCGGCCCCCCATCTGGTCGAGGTGATCCGCGAGGTCCGCCCGCAGGTCCTGGTGACGTACGACTCCAACGGCGGCTACGGCCACCCCGACCACATCCAGGCCCACCGGGTGGCGATGCGCGCCGCCGAGCTGGCCGCCGAGCCCGGTTACCGCCCCGACCTCGGCGAGCCGCACACCATCGCCAAGCTCTACTGGAACCGGGTGCCGCGCTCGGTGGCCGAGGACGGCTTCGCCCGGCTCCGCGCCTCCGGGGTCTCCTTCCCCGGGATCGCCGACGTCGGCGACATCCCGGGCGTCGTCGAGGACACGCGGATCACGGCCGAGATCGACGGCGCCGCCCACGCCGCGGCCAAGGCCGCCGCGATGCGCGCACACGTCACCCAGATCGCCGTGGACGGCCCGTTCTTCGCGCTCTCCAACGACCTGGGCCAGCCGCTCTTCTCCGTCGAGTACTACGAGTTGGTCGACGGAGAGTCCGGGGCCCCGGCCGGCGAGCGCGAGCACGACCTGTTCGCCGGGCTGGACGTGTGATGAGCACTTCATCCCGTACGTCCGGTCCGTCCGTCAACTCCCGTACGGCGGGCGCCCGCCCCGGGCGGATCGCCGCCTTCGCGGCCCTGTTCGTGCTCGGTACGCTCACCGGGGCCGCGGGCGCGCTCGTCCAAGCCGCCTGGTTCCCCGGCGGGTTGCTGCTCTCGCTGGCCGCCGCGGCCGGACTCTTCTGGGCCGGTACGGCCCTGACGGGCAGCCGGGCCGGGGTCGGCGCGTCCGCCGCCGGATGGCTGGTGGCCGTGCTGTTCTTGACGACCACACGGCCCGAGGGCGACTTCGTCTTCGGCGCGGGACTGGGCTCGTACGTCTTCCTGCTCGGCGGGATGGTCGCGGCTGTGATCTGTGCCACGGTCGTCGGCCTGGTGCAACCACCCCGTGATTCGGTCCGACTTGGCAAGTGACGTGCGCGGTCACGGCGGCGCAGTACAGGGTGTGGTGCCCTGCTTTCCCGGGCGGTCCCGTGCTCGTCGACGGCGGCCAGTATGGTGGTGCGCGCCGCCGAGCCACCCGCACAGAGGAAAACGAGACAAGAGCGGGTGGTGGAGCCGATCGGGAGAGAACCTGCCTTGAGTCGTGAAACTGACAGTTCGACCTCCGGCCCCCAGGGGCGCGGCGGAGCTGCGTACCCGTCGGGTACCCCGCCGTACGGAACGCCGCACTCTCCGGCGCACGACGCCCCGGAAGCCGCCGTCGCCCAGCCGGACGAGCCCAAGACCGAGACCACGCTGACGACGCGTATCCGGATCAACATCCCCGGGTCCCGGCCCATCCCGCCGGTCGTGATGAGAACGCCCGTGAGCGACGCCGACAAGGCGTCCGCCGCCGCCGCGGAGAGCGAGCGTGCTCAGGCCGCCGAGGCGGAGGAGGCGGCCGCGGCCGCCGACGCCGCGGCCGAGGAGAAGCCGACCAGCGACTGGTTCGCGCCCCGCAAGGCGGGCTCCGGCGCGACCCCGCCGTCCGGCACGCCGCGCCAGAACCTCCCGTACTTCTCGGACAGCCCGCAGGGCGCGCCCGCCGACGGCTCTGCCACGGGCGCGCCCGCGCGGCCGGGGAGCAACGGCGGCGGCCCCGACAGCAACGGCGCCAACGGCTTCGCACGCGGCAACGGCACCAACGGCAACGGCACCAACGGCAACGGCTTCGCCTCCGGCCCGGCCGGTCCCTCGGGCGTCAACGGCTTCGCACCGGGCGGCCCCGACAGCAACGGCACCAACGGCAACGGCTTCGCCTCCGGTCCGGCCGGTCCCTCGGGCGTCAACGGCTTCGCACCGGGCGGCCCCGACAGCAACGGCTCCCACGGCTTCGCGCCCGGCGGCCCCGACGCCAACGGCTTCCGGCCCGGTGCGGCCGCGGCCAACGGCTCGGGCCGCTCCGCCCTGGCCGGCAACGGCGGCCCCGCCGGGCCCACCACCGGCCCGGTCACCGGCACCGCCGCGCTGCCCACCCGCCCGGTCGGCAGCCGCAAGGGCCAGCAGCGGCTCGGCGGCGCGCCGGGCGGCCCGGAAGGCACCCCGAGCCACGGGACCCCGGTCCTGGGCGCGCAGGGCGTGCGGCCCGGGCCCATGGCGCCGCCCGTGCCCCAGATGTCCGACGACACGGCGATCCTGACCCCGCAGCCCCCGGCCCCGATGCCGGGTGCCGGGGGTGGTGGCGTGAATCCGCCCCCGCCGGCGAGCCACGTCTCCGGGGACACGCTGACCAGCGGGATCCCGGTCGTACCGGGGGACAACCGCTCCCCGTTCGCGCCCGGCGGCGCGGGTCCCGACCTCACGCCGCGGCTGCCGGACGGGCCGCGCCCCGCGGAGGAGCCGCCCGCCCCGGCCCGTACGAGCTCGCCCGCGCCCGCCAAGAAGAAGGGCCGCTCCAAGCTGGTCCTGCTCGGCGTCGCGGCCTTCGTGCTGGCCGGTGTCGCGTACGGCGCGGGCCTGCTGCTCAACCACTCCGAGGTCCCCAAGGGCACCACGGTCCTGGGCGTCGACATCGGCGGCGGCAGCAAGGAGCAGGCCGTCGCCAAGCTCGACGCCACGCTCGGAAAGCGCGCGGCCCAGCCGCTGCGGCTCTCCGTCGACGGCAAGAAGGAGACGCTCGCGCCCGACAAGGCGGGCCTCGCCCTGGACAGCCAGGCGACCGTGCGCAACGCGGCTGGCAGCGACTACAACCCGGTCTCCGTCATCTCCTCCCTCTTCGGCGGCAAGCGCGTCGCCGAGCCGGTCATCCCGGTCGACGAGGAGAAGCTGGGCGTGGCGCTGACCGACCTGGCGGGCGCCTCGGGCTCGGCGGTCGAGGGCACGATCAAGTTCGTCCCGGGCAAGGCCGTTGCCGTACCCGGCAAGGCGGGCAAGAGCCTCGACGTCAACCGCTCGACGATCTCGGTCAAGGACGCGTACCGGGCGCAGGTCGAGACGGGCAGGCCCAACGAGGTGAAGCTGCCGGTCACCGGGCGCCAGCCGACCATCACCCAGGCCGAGATCGACCGGGCGATGAACGAGTTCGCCAAGCCCGCGATGTCCGGCCTGATCACCGTCAAGGCGGGCGGCAAGCGCATCGACTTCGGCCCGGTGAAGTCGCTCCCGAAGATCCTTTCCATGAAGCCGATCGAGGGCAAGCTGGTCGAGGTCTACGACAAGAAGGCGATAGAGCAGCTCATGGGCAGCACCTTCAACGGCGTGATGATCATGAAGGGCGACGGCCAGAAGCACCAGCTGACGTCCGACGACGTGGCCAAGGCGATGCAGAGCGCCCTGCGCGGCAAGACCTCGGCGGAGCGCATCGTGACGATCGATCTGAACCCGAGCTGACCTGCGGTCCCGTGCCCGGCCCCCGTACGCCCCGCGCGTACGGGGGCCGTGTCATGCCATCCGCATGACATCTGTCATCCGACACTCACGACACCCGGCACTGCCCCCGGCCAGGGCCCGCGGGCGAATCTTGGGTCATGACCACAATGACCTCCACCCCCACCTCCGTGGTGAGCTTCGAGCACGTGAGCAAGAGCTACGGCGACGTCCACGCCGTCGCCGGGCTCTCCCTGGAGCTGCACCCCGGCGAGACGGTCGCGCTCCTCGGGCCGAACGGCGCGGGCAAGTCGTCCACGCTCGACCTGCTGCTCGGGCTGCGCAAGGCCGACTCCGGCTCGGTGCGCCTCTTCGGCACCACGCCCGAGCAGGCCATCAAGGACGGCCGGGTCGGCGCGATGCTCCAGAGCGGCGGTCTGATGGAGGAGGTCAAGGTCCGCGAGCTGGTCCGGCTCGCCTGCGATCTGCACCCGCGTCCGCACCCGGTCGAGGAGGTCCTGGACCGCGCGGGCATCGCGCAGATCGCCGACCGTATGGTCAACAAGCTCTCCGGCGGCCAGGAGCAGCGCGTCCGCTTCGCGCTCGCGACCGCCGGCGCCAACGACCTGATCGTCCTGGACGAGCCGACCACCGGCATGGACGTCACCGCCCGCCAGGCGTTCTGGGCGACCATGCGCGAGCAGGCGCAGCAGGGCCGTACGGTCCTGTTCGCCACCCACTACCTGGAGGAGGCGGACGCGATCGCGGACCGCGTCCTGGTCCTGCACAAGGGCCGGCTGCTCGCCGACGGCACCGCCTCCGAGATCAAGGCGAAGGCCGGCGCCCGCCGGATCGCCTTCGACCTGGAGGGCGTGATCGACGAGGACGCCCTGCGCCGGCTGCCCTTCCTGACCTCCTTCGACGTCTCGGGCCGTACGGTCCGCATCCAGTCCACCGACGCCGACGCCACCGTCCACGCGCTGTACGGGCTGAGCCTGTACCCCCGCAACCTCGAAGTCGCGGGCCTCGGCCTGGAGCAGGCCTTCGTCGCCATCACCGAGGCCGAGGAGGCCAAGGCAGCATGCTGAATCAGTTCTTTTCCGGGTCCCTGATCAAGCTCGAAATCACCCGCACCCTGCGGAACAAGAAGTTCATGTTCTTCTCGGTGATCTACCCGTCGGCGCTCTATCTGTTGATCTCCGGCTCCCAGAACACCACGGACAGGATCGGCGACACCGATCTGACCTTCCCCGCCTTCTTCATGGTCTCGATGGCCTCGTTCGGCGCGATCACCGCCGTCCTGATGGGCAACAGCGAGAAGATCGCCAAGGAGCGCGAGAAGGGCTGGGTGCGCCAGCTGCGGCTGACCGCGCTGCCCGGCCGCGGCTACGTCCTGGCGAAGATCGCCAGCGCCGCCGTGGTCACCCTGCCCTGCATCGTGGTGGTCTTCCTGGTCGCGGCCACGGTCAAGGACGTACGGTTCGACGCCTGGCAGTGGCTGGCGCTGACCGGCTCCATCTGGGCGGGCTCGCTCTGCTTCGCCGCGCTCGGCGTGGCCATCGGCTACCTCGCCAGCGGTGACGCGGTCCGCCCGATCACGATGATCATCTACTTCGGCCTCTCCATCCTGGGCGGCCTGTGGATGCCCACGACGACGTTCGCGCCCTGGCTCCAGTCGCTCGCCAAGTGGCTGCCCACCCACGCGTACGCTGCGCTCGGGCAGGCCATCGAGGCGGGCAACGCCCCGGACACCAAGGACGTGGCCGTCCTCGCCGCCTACTTCCTGCTCTTCGCGGGCGGCGCGGCCTGGCTGTACCGGAAGGACACCCTGAAGGCGTGACGAGCGTGACGGAAGACCGCAGGGCCGAGGCCACCGTGGCCACGATCGGCCGCCCTCCGGAGAACCGCCAGGAGGCGCTGCGCAGGCTGCTGTGGATCGGCATCTGGCTGGCGTTCCTCGGCGCCCCGGTGTCCGACCTCCTCAAGCGGGAGCACACGACGTGGGCGACCGTGCTCGGCTGGCTCGCCCTGGTGGCGTTCGTCGCGGTCTATCTGGCCCTGGTCTTCCGTCACACCGCCCGCCCCTTCGCCCGCACCACGGTCGCCTCGATACTGGTCTTCCTGACCTGTATCGCGGTGGTCACCTCGCTGACCCTGGACGCGCCCTGGCTGGTGCTCTTCGTGTACGTGTCGGTCGGCTGCGGGGCGGTGCTGCCGCTGCCCCTGGCGAGATGGGCGATCCCGGGCGCGACGGCCGCGATGGCCCTGATCGGCCTGACCACCAAGGGCGACTGGGGTGACTTCGTGCCGGGCCTGGCGATCCCGGCCCTGCTCGGCGGCTTCGCCATGACGGGCGTGCGCCATCTCGTCCGTACGACCGTGGAACTGCGCCAGGCCAGGGCCACCGTGGCCCAGCTGGCGGCCAACGAGGAGCGGCTGCGCCTCGCCCGCGACCTGCACGACCTGCTGGGCCACTCGCTCTCCCTGATCACGCTCAAGAGCGAGCTGGCGGGCCGGATGCTCCCCGGCCACCCCGACCAGGCGGCCCAGCAGGTGGCCGACATCGAACAGGTCAGCCGCCAGGCCCTGGTGGACGTACGGGAAGCGGTCACCGGCTACCGCAGGGCGACCCTCACCGGGGAACTGGCGGGCGCGCGCACCGCGTTGACGGCCGCCGGGGTCGCGGCGGACCTGCCGATGACGGCCGAACTCCCGCCCGGCCTGCCCCCGGGTGCGGGGGAGGCCCTGGCCTGGGTGATCCGTGAGGCCGTCACCAACGTGGTCCGCCACAGCGGCGCCCGCACCTGCGCGATCACCCTCGGGGAGCGCCAGACCCTGGACGGCCGCTTCCTGGAACTGAAGATCGCGGACGACGGCCGAGGGGGTTCCGCCGTAACGGCGGGCAACGGCTTGACGGGCTTGGCGGAACGCCTGTCGGAGGTGGACGGCATGCTGGAGCCGTCGGCGCAGAAGGGCAAGGGCTTCACACTGACGGCGAGGGTGCCGCTGGGCGCCCCATAGGGGCGCGGGAACCGCGCGACCAGCCCGGCAAGGTCCGCGGCCGACCAACGGCACAACGACCGCCGCCGCTTAGAATCCGGCTCATGATCCGCCTACTCCTGGCCGAAGACCAATCCATGGTCCGTGAAGCACTCGCGGCCCTGCTCGGCCTGGAGCCGGACTTCGAAGTGGTCGCCCAGGTGGCCAGGGGCGACGAGGTGCTGGGCGCGGCCCGCGCCTTCACCCCCGACGTGGCGCTGCTCGACATCGAGATGCCCGGCAAGACCGGCATCGAGGCGGCGGCCGAACTCCACAAAGAGCTCCCCGCCCTCAAAATCGTCGTCCTGACGACGTTCGGCCGCCCCGGCTATCTGCGCAGCGCGATGGAGTCGGGCGCCGACGCCTTCCTGGTGAAGGACGCCCCGGCCGCCCAGCTCGCGGCCGCGGTGCGCAAGGTGCTCGCGGGGGAGCGGGTGATCGACCCGACGCTGGCCGCGGCCGCGCTCGCGGAGGGCGCCAACCCGCTGACCGACCGCGAGCGCGACGTTCTGCGCGCGGCGGCGAGCGGCGCCACCAACGCGGAACTCGCCCGCACCCTCTCCCTCTCCCAGGGCACGGTCCGCAACTACCTCTCCATGGCCATCCAGAAACTGGCGGCCCGCAACAGGGCGGAGGCGGTGGGGATCGCGCGGGAGAAGGGCTGGTTGTAGGACTCCTACTGGCCCGGCGTCAGTTCAGCATCGCCCGAGCCGCCCGCGCCCGCCCCCGGATCGTCTCCGCCGTGCCGGGTTCCACCGGCTCCAGGACGTCGGCGTACAGGTCGAGTTCCGCCGCGCCCCCCAGGAAGTCGCCCCGCTGGACCAGGAGTTGGGCGCGTTCGTAGCGGAGCCGGGCCGGGTGGGTGGGCAGGAGCAGGGAGAGGTCCAGGGCCCACAGGGCGACCGCGCTCTGCTCCGGGCGGGCCGCCGCCCAGGCACGGATGTTGTTGAGGATGCGCAGCACGATCGCCAGTGGGTCGGCCGGGGTGAGCATCGACGGGTCGAGCGGGGCGCCGGTGGCGCCGGCCACCAGGAGCTCCGCGTCCGCGCCCGTCAGCGGCCGCCCCCCGTCGAACGGGTCCGCGAGCACCCGCTCCTCCGGGCGGCCGAAGCCCACCACGAAGTGGCCGGGCAGGGCCACTCCGTACACCGGCGCCCCGGCTCTGCGGGCCACCTCCATCCAGACCACCGAGAGCAGGATCGGCAGGCCCCGGCGGCGGCGCAGGACCTCCGGCAGGAGTGAGGACTCCAGGCGCTGGTACTCGGCCGGGGTGCCCCGGAACTCGCAGCCGCGGCCGAGCAGTTCGGCCAGCGCCCCCGCCCACGGGCGGGCCCCGGAGACGCCGTACGGGAGCAGACCGGCGAGGCGGTCCAGCTCCATCTGGGCGTCGTCGAGGCCCCGCTGCCCGAGCTCGGGGTCGGCCACCGCGCCGATCAGCAGGCACAGCGTCGCGAGGTCCGGCCGCTCGGACCGGGCCTCCTCGGTGAACTGCCGCCGCCAGTCGTTGGTGCTATCGCTTTCGGGATATTCCATCAGCTTTCCGTGGTATTTCCTGCTCGTCCCGAAAGGGGCTGGTTCGGGGTGGACCGCAACCTGCGGGTGGGAAGCCCCCGCCGTTCAGGTGGGGAGCGGAGTCACCACCGCCTCGTACCCGATCGGCTGGATCGGGAAATGACGGCGGGGGATCCGGGTGCCCCGGAGGGTGGTCCGACCGGTCAGGTCGGCCGGACCGATCCGCCGGGTTCCCGGAAGTGGTGATAGCTGTGATGCGTCGCGAAGCCGAGCGCGTCGTACAGCGCCGCCGCTCCTTCATTGTCCGCCTCGACCTGGAGCCACGCCGCCGACGCCCCCTCGGAGAGGGCCTGGCGGGCCAGCGCGGCCATCACGGCCGTCGCGAGCCCCCGGCGGCGGTGCGCCGGGTCCACCTCGACCGCCATGAACCCCGCCCAGCGGCCGTCGACCACGCACCGGCCGATCGCGGCGGGCGCCCCGCCCCCGTCCCCGGCCACCGTCGCGAACCATGTCGAGGGGCCGCTCTCCAGTACCTTCAGCACATGGGGTCCGGGCGTGCCGGTGCGCTGGTAGCGGCCGAGCCAGGCGGAACCGACAGAACGGGACAGCCCGACCCGTGAGACGTCCGTGTCGAGGTCCCCGATCGGGGCAAGTGCGGCGATCCGCAGTTGGGCGCTTACCTCGCGAATCCACCCAAAGTTTTCAAGATCGACGCAGAGGCCCTCCTGGGTCCCCTCGGCGCCGGTGGACGTTTGTATGTACGTGGGAAGTCCGCGGGCGGTGTACCAGGCGTGCGCGTACGCGAGGGCGTCCGCGAGCGGCATCCCCGGGTCGCCGAGCGGCAGTACCGAATTGGCCCGGCGGGTGAATCCACCGGCCGCCCGCAGCGTCCACCCGCCCAGCGCCTCGCTCTCCACGGGCTGCCACGCACGTGCGCTGACCAGCGCCAATTCCCGGAAGGTGGCGGCCGGACCACGGCGCCGGGCGGGTTCGGCCGGGATGACCTTGCCCGCCACCATCTCGCGCTCCGGGACGTGGACCGTCTGCCCGTTCCGACGTACGATCGAGAGCATTCCGGCATCCCACGATGTGAGAACGCCGACCGTGTCGGTGAACTTCTCGCCCCGCTCCCCGGACCTCGCCAGGTGTCTGACTGATACGCGTTTGCCCTGATCTTCAGGCGTGATTCTGACGATCAACCGTCCGCCGGTGGTGAACTCCACAGCTCTCTTCGCCCCTCCTGTTCGGATCGCGCCCCGGAACGGAGATACTAGGTGTGGGCATCGACGACGCCGCGCTCCCGCGCGCCACGTGGACGGAGCCGCAGACCGGCCCGCCGCGCCCTATCGAGGAGGAACGACAGCGTGACCTACGTCATTGCGGAGCCTTGTGTCGACCTTAAGGACAAGGCATGCATCGAAGAGTGCCCGGTCGACTGCATCTATGAGGGCAAGCGGTCCCTCTACATCCACCCGGACGAGTGCGTCGACTGTGGTGCCTGTGAGCCGGTCTGCCCGGTCGAGGCCATCTTCTACGAGGACGACACCCCGGAGGAGTGGAAGGACTACTACAAGGCGAACGTCGAGTTCTTCGACGAGCTCGGTTCGCCCGGTGGTGCCTCCAAGCTCGGCCTGATCGAGCGCGACCACCCCTTCATCACCGCGCTGCCCGCCGACATCAACGCCGACAGCGATCACTGACACTGACACCGCGTGTCCCCCCGGTCCCGTACGGCGCCCACCGCCCTGCGGGACCGAGGCGTTTCGTCCGTACGGAACCGAGTACGAGAAAGTGAGCACCTCCGTGGGCGCAGTCTCCGCACGCCTGCCCGTCTTCCCCTGGGACAAGCTGGAGCCGTACAAGGCGACGGCCTCGGCCCACCCGGACGGGATCGTGGACCTGTCCGTCGGCACCCCGGTCGACCCGGTCCCGGCGCTGATCCAGAAAGCGCTGATCGAGGCCGCGGACTCGCCGGGCTATCCGACGGTGTGGGGGACCACGGAGCTGCGCGACGCGCTCACCGGATGGGTCGGGCGCCGGCTCGGCGCGGTCGGCGTCGGCCACCGCAACGTGCTGCCGGTGGTCGGGTCCAAGGAGCTGGTGGCCTGGCTGCCGACCCAGCTGGGCCTCGGCGCGGGCGACAAGGTCGCCTACCCCCGGCTCGCGTACCCGACGTACGAGGTGGGCGCCCGGCTCTGCGGTGCGACGCCCGTCGTCTACGACACGGAGACATTTGCGGGTGACCCCGCGGGGGCGGACCTCGACCCGGCCGGTCTCAAGCTCCTGTGGCTGAACTCGCCGTCGAACCCGACCGGCCGGGTCCTCGCCAAGGACGAGCTGGTCCGGATCGTCGCCTGGGCGCGCGAGCACGGCGTCCTCGTCTTCTCCGACGAGTGCTACCTGGAGCTGGGCTGGGAGGCCGAGCCGGTCTCGGTGCTGCACCCGGACGTCTGCGGCGGTACGTACGAGGGCATCGTCGCCGTCCACTCGCTCTCCAAGCGGTCCAACCTCGCGGGCTACCGCGCGGCCTTCCTCGCGGGCGACGAGGCGGTGCTCGGCGAGCTGCTCCAGATCCGCAAGCACGGCGGGATGATGACGGCCGCGCCCGTCCAGGCGGCCACGGTGGCGGCGCTCGGCGACGATGTGCACGTCCAGGAGCAGCGGGCGCGCTACGCGGCCCGCCGCGCCGCCCTGCGCGACGCGCTGGTCAAGCACGGCTTCCGGATCGAGCACAGCGAGGCCAGCCTCTACCTGTGGGCGACCCGCGACGAGGGCTGCTGGGAGACCGTGGAGCACCTCGCCGGTCTCGGCATCCTCGTGGCGCCCGGCGACTTCTACGGCGAGGCGGGCGAGCGGTTCGTGCGGGTGGCCTTCACGGCGACGGACGAACGCGTCGAGGCGGCCGTCAAGCGGCTGGGCTAGGGCCGTACGAGCTCGTACGTACGAGAAGGGGCCCCGGGGACAGGATCCCGGGGCCCCTTCGGCCTTGTGCCGCGCGGCTCAGCCGACGGGCAGGCTCTTGAGCGGCAGCTGGTCGGTGGAGGGCAGTCCGCCGGCGGGCAGCCGGCCGCCGACCGGAAGGCCGTCCAGGCTGGTCGACCGGGCGGTGGAGCCGAGGAGGTTGCCCGCGTTGCCCGCGGCGTCGCCCGCCGTCTTCTGGGCCGCCGGGGTCGCCGTCCTGCCCGCCTTGCCGACGGCCTTGCCCGCGGCCGGAACCGTCTGCTTGACCGCCTTGCTGCCGGCGTCGCCCGCCAGGCCGGTGGCCTTCTGCGTGGCGCCGTCGACGGTGTTGCCGAGGTTCGCGCCGTCGAGGGCGGTCAGGCCGCCCAGGTTCGGGGTCTCCGGAAGGGACGCGGCGCTCGCCGCGCCGGCCGCGCCGACCACGGGAACTGCACCCGCCGCGATGAGCAGCGCGGCACGGGCGATCCGACGGGTCAGGGGGAGGGACATGATGCTCCTTGAGACGGGAGGAACGGCGTTCGGACGCTGTGACAACTCCTCTGGGTGCGGCGGAGGTTGCGGAGGCCATAGGTAAAGAGTTCGTAATGCGTCGCATTATCGGGTTCGGATAAAAACGGGCAAATGAGCCGTCGCGACAATACGCTGAACGCCACCGATTCCCTTTGTTCTCAAGGGAATTGACGATTCTTCCGGCGGTCGCGCGAGTGGGCGTACGAAACGGTGTACGCGAAAGTCATCTGTGCCCCGCACGAGTGGCCGTCCGAACAGGTGTCGCGCGCTATCCGGCGAGCTGGATCCGGACCTGGCCGAATGCGCCGGAACTCTCCGCGCCGCCCGTGGCGCCGCCCGCGTTCCGGCTGGTGGCGCTGCTCGCGCCGGCCTCGGTGTCGTCCGTGTGCCAGCCCCTGCGGGAGCCGTCCACGCGCCAGGTGCGTCCGGCGTACGAGACCTGCTCCACGCGGAACGCGGCGGCGTGCGCGACCGCCCAGTGGGCCAGCTCCCAGCCGCGCTGCTCGGCGCCGCCCTCGGCACCGGCCCGCGCGGGCGCCCGCACCGGGACCGTGACCTCACGCCCGTCGCCCTTGTCCGGAGCCACCCCCGCGCCGAACGCCCGGGCCAGCTCGGTGCGTACCTTCGCCGGGTCGCCCGGGTGGGCGTCCTTGGCGATCGTGCAGGTCAGCGAGGCGGGAGTGCGGCCGGTGAGGACGGCGGTGAGCAGCGCCGCGTCCGGCTCGTGCTTGGCGTAGGCCTGCGGGAAGCCGCTGCGCTGGACCCGCTGCGCGGCGACGGTGAGCGGCAGCCGCGAGTAGCCGGGCACTTCGGCCAGGCGCTGGTAGAACTTCCCGGCCGAGTAGACCGGGTCCATGATCTGCTGCACGGTGCCCCAGCCCTGCGAGGGCCGCTGCTGGAAGAGTCCCACCGAGTCGCGGTCGCCGTGCGTGATGTTGCGCAGGCCCGACTCCTGGAGCGCGGTGGCCAGCGCGATCGTCACCGCCCGCTCGGGCATCCCGCGCGAGGTGCCGACCGCGGAGATGGTCGCCGCGTTCACGGCCTGCTCGGGGCTGAGCCGGTAGGTGTCGTCCCCGGACCCCACCGTGCATCTCGGCGCCCCCGGCCCGCCGCTCATGTACTGCACCGCCAGATATCCGGCGACGGCGAGCAGCACGACCGCCGCGGCCACGATACGGAAGAGGCGGCCGCGCCTTACGGGTCGGTTGGGGGTGACGGGCTGGGACACGGGGACCACCGTACTGGAGGGCGGGGCGGGGGCCCGGGGGCCGGTGCCGGGACTGGTGCGGGCCGCGTGCTTCCGGACGCCCCCGCCCTGGTCGGGCGGTGCGCGCTAGGGTCGTGGCCATGGCAGACAGCGCACTCGACCTGACCCTGGACGGCCCCGCGCTCACCGCGTGGCTCGTCGACTTCCCGTCGGAGAGCGGGACGGAGAAGCCGCTCGCGGACGCGATCGAGGCGGCGCTGCGGACGCTGCCGCACCTGACCGTGGACCGCCACGGCAACAACGTCGTCGCGCGCACGGACCTGGGCCGGGCCGAGCGGGTCATCCTCGCCGGGCACATCGACACCGTGCCGATCGCCGACAACGTGCCGTCCCGCCTCGACGGGAACGGCATCCTGTGGGGCTGCGGCACCTCGGACATGAAGTCGGGCGTGGCCATCCAGCTGCGGATCGCCGCGACCGTCCCCGAGCCCAACCGCGACCTCACCTTCGTCTTCTACGACAACGAAGAGGTCGCCGCACACCTCAACGGTCTCGGTCATGTGGCCGACGCACACCCCGACTGGATCGAGGGCGACTTCGCGGTCCTCCTGGAGCCCTCCGACGCCCAGGTCGAGGGCGGCTGCCAGGGCACGCTGCGGGTCATCCTGCGCACGGCGGGGGAGCGGGCCCACTCCGCGCGCAGCTGGATGGGGTCCAACGCCATCCACACGGCCGCCCCGATCCTGGCCAGGCTCGCCGCGTACGAGCCGCGCCGACCGGTGATCGACGGCCTGGAGTACCACGAGGGCTTGAACGCGGTACGGATCGAGGGCGGCGTCGCCAACAACGTCATCCCCGACGCCTGCGCGGTCACCGTCAACTACCGCTACGCCCCGGACCGCACCGCCGAGGAGGCGCTGGCCCACGTCCGCGAGGTCTTCGCGGACTGCGAGATCGCGGAGTTCACCGTCGACGACCACTCGGGCGCGGCCCTGCCGGGGCTCTCGCACCCGGCCGCCGCGGCCTTCATGGCGGCGGTCGGCGGCACCCCGCAGCCCAAGTTCGGCTGGACCGACGTCTCCCGCTTCGGCGCGCTCGGCGTCCCCGCCGTGAACTACGGGCCCGGCGACGCCCTGTACGCGCACAAGCGGGACGAGCACGTCGCCGTCGACCGGATCACCCACTGCGAACGGCGACTTCACGCCTGGCTGACCACCTGAATTTCGTCATTCGTCACGTAGGTCGTCCTACGCTGGCCGGACGCGTCATATGACTCAGTCAGCGGAGGGAGCACGCAATGGCCAACCCCGAGGGAGAGTTTCCGGGCGAACAGCGGCTGGAGCAGAGGCTCGGGCCGGTGCTGCGCCGCCGCGACCAGGTCCAGGCCGGGACCACCGACCAGCGGCTCCTCGACACCGAGGGCGACTCGGAGTGGGTGCACACCGACCCCTGGAGAGTCATGCGTATCCAGTCCGAGTTCGTGGAGGGCTTCGGCGCGCTCGCCGAACTGCCCAGCGCCATCAGCGTCTTCGGCTCGGCCCGCACACCGGTGGGCTCACCGGAGTACGAGGCGGGCGTGGCCATCGGCCGCGCGCTGGTAGAGGCGGGCTTCGCGGTGATCACCGGCGGCGGCCCGGGTGCGATGGAGGCGGCCAACCGGGGCGCGCGCGAGGCGCGGGGCGTCTCGGTCGGCCTCGGCATCGAGCTCCCCTTCGAGCAGGGGCTCAACCCGCACGTCGACATCGGCGTCAACTTCCGCTACTTCTTCGTCCGCAAGACGATGTTCGTGAAGTACGCGCAGGGCTTCGTCGTCCTGCCCGGCGGCCTCGGCACGCTGGACGAGCTCTTCGAGGCGCTCACCCTCGTCCAGACCGGCAAGGTGACCCGCTTCCCGATCGTCCTGTTCGGCTCGAAGTACTGGGCGGGCCTGGTCGACTGGCTCCGCGACACAGTGGTCGGCGGCGGCAAGGCCTCCGCCCACGACCTGCTCCTCTTCCACGTCACGGACAGCGTGGAGGAGGCGGTGGCGATGGTGACGAAGGAGGTGGGGCGGTAGTTCGCCAGGGGCTGCGCCCCCGGACCCCGTTTGTCTGCGGGTCGGTGGGGGTTGCGCGCGCCGTTCCCCGCGCCCCTGGAAGCC